>PMMB01000289.1 GCA_003165495.1 Gammaproteobacteria bacterium
CCGATCAGGCGCGTTGGCTTGAGCGCAAAGCGATGCTCCACTCGATCGATCATGGTCCGCGTCGCATCGACTTCCTTAATCCTGTGCGCGCTAGTTGCTTCGACATCGACGATCACGCCCGCTCGAACATCGACCAGGTAGTTCGTCGAGTAGGCGAAGAATGCGGGGCCTCCCGGAGCGCATGTCCACTCTGCCGCCGGATCGGTGATCGAAATGCTTTTGCGCAGCGTCTCGGGGCGGCCATCTGCATCGAGACCCTCAAGGTACTCACGCACCGCGCGACTCGCCTGCGCAGGACCCAGAGCCCGGTAGTCTATGGCGGCACCGGGGATCGCACGGGCGCGTGCCGCGTCTGCTTTGACGACGCTTGCATCGATCGCGAAGCCTTCGCCGCCGACGAGCCCCTCGTTGATGCATCGGCGCAATACCGTCTCAAACACATGCCGGAACGCATCGCTCTCGCGAAAGCGCCCGTGCCGGTTCTTCGAGAATGTGGAATGCTCCGGTACCGTATCGTCAAGTCCTAGCCGACAAAACCAGCGGTAGGCCAAGTTCAGATGCACTTCTTCGCAAAGGCCTCGCTCGGAGCGGATCCCGAAGCAGTAGCCGACGATCAACATCCGGATCATCAGTTCCGGATCGATCGATGGTCGGCCGGTGTGGCTGTAAAACGGGGCGAGGTACACCCGTAAATCTGCGAGATCGAGAAAATGATTAATACCGCGAAGCAGGTGATTGGCAGGAACGTGGTCTTCGAGGTTGAACGAGTAGAACAAGCGGCTCTGATTACCGCCGTTGTGTCCCATCATCTGAGCAATCTCCCTTGATTTGCCTGATAAATCAGACAACCAATGACACTGTTCAGTTCAAGAGTTTTTCAACAACATAGGCCGAAACCGGTAGTAGCATCGGCCGGTCAATAGCCCAACTTTCAGACAGTGCCTGTCCGATCAAGTCTGAACTTGTACACGTTATGGCGGTTGCGGCCTCAAGTGAAAAGTATCATCGATCAACCGCAGCGCATCGGCTCCATCCCATTGTCTCGCCCCGTAGACTTTCTCGAGTACACGGCCATTGGCGTCGACAAGCACGGTCAGAGGCAGCCGCGATGCGCCCAACATATTCTCCATTTGAAGATCCGTGTCGATGAAATGGCTAATGGTCGCGTTCGCATTTTTCAACAGGCCTTTGGCTTGATTGGCATCATCATCCGTCGAGATGCCGATGATCGCGAAATATCGTCCTTGGTCGCGCCACACGAGCCGCTCCAACGACGCCATTTCCTCCCGGCAGGGACCGCACCAACTCGCCCAAACATTGATGATCAGCGGCCTGCCGCGAAATGCGCTTAGCTTTCGGGACGGACCGTTCAGTCCCTGCAGCGTCGCGTCCCGCAAAATGCCGCCGATCGGCACTTCTTGGGGAATATTCGCGAACGCGGTTGGATTCGCGACGGTGAGGCAAAGCAAGAAAGCGGACAGACACCGTTTGATCATCGCGTCCGCGCGCTACTTCCTCGAACCAAACAACGCGAATGCGGCGCCCTGCGGGTCCGAAGCCTGAATGATCCAGCCTCCGCCCGGCACTTCTTGCGGACCGTGCATGATCTTGCCGCCGCCATCAGTGACGCGTTTCCCTGCAGCGTCGATATCGCCGACGTTGAAGTAGAACAGCCAGTATCGTGCCGCTTGCGCCGCCGGGCTGTTGAACATGGCGCCAACGGGCGTCCCGCCGATCGTGAACAATTGGTAGGTGCCCATGGGTCCCATGTCCATGCCGTCTCCCTTGAGCCAGCCAAACATTTCAGTATAAAACTCGAACGCCTTCGGCGAATCGGTCGTGTGCAGCTCGTGCCAACCGACGTGTCCGGGTTCGTTGGACACGTCGCGCTGACCCGCTTGCGCCGGCGCTTGTGCCGGTTTGAATAGATTGAAGGCCGCGCCCTGAGGGTCGGTCACCATCGCGAAACGGCCCACGTTCGGTATGTCCGTCGGCACTCCCAGTATCCTGCCCCCCAGTCGCTTCACTTTGGCGGCGGCGCTGTCTGCATCATCGACTCCTACGTAACCTACCCAGCATGGCTTCATCCCTGAGTCGCGCGCCTCCTTGGGGAGCGCCATCAATCCGCCGACCTGCGTGTCGCCGGCGCGGAGCAGCGTATAGGTCATGCCGGGCATGGGCATATCCTGGGTATTCCACCCGACCACGTTGGCGTAGAACGCCTTCGCCGCGGCGGCATCACTGCTCATCAACTCATACCAAACGAAGGAATTTTGCGTACCAGCCATGACATACCTCCTATGTGGTCCGCGCCACATAGGCCAGCACCTCGCGGGTTGAGCAAGGTTTGTGGCTTAGGAGGGGCGGTTAGCCTATTGCCGCCATAGTGTAACCAGCACGTAAACCAAGGCAACCACTGTTAATCCCACATGCCCAAGGCGCGATTGCACTGATAAGTCGCTGGACTGGGGTTCGCGGGGCAGAGCGAGTCGAGCGATTGCGGCGAGAAACAACATGACGGATCGGCCTTGGCGGTTGCAAACCCAAACCCTAAAGATAGACGCGTCGCTCACCAAAAGCGTGATTCGACTCACGTCTTATAAAAAAGGCCCCGAGCCCTTTCGAGCCCGAGGCCATATCTTTAGATACTTCTTCTTTTTCTTCGTATTCTATTCGGCAGCTTCTGTGTCCCCCGCCGGTACTGCATCATCCGAGTCGCCCACTCCGCCGCTCACATCCATGAAGCTGCGTCGGCGGGTGTCATCAAACGCGCGTCGGCGTCGCGCATGATACGCGAACCCGGTGCCCGCGGGAATGAGCCGCCCCACGATGACGTTTTCCTTCAGGCCGCGCAGGTCGTCCTTGAGACCCCGAACCGCCGCCTCAGTAAGGACGCGGGTGGTCTCTTGGAACGATGCCGCCGAGATGAAGGACTCGGTAGCCAATGATGCCTTGGTTATACCCAACAACATGGGTTCCCAGGTTGACTGATTCTTACCCTCGGCTTTCTGCTTCGCAATGACATCGAGCAGTCGACCGCGATCCATCTGTTCGCCTCGCAGCAGCGCTGAATCGCCGGCATCCAATACCTCGATTTTACGCAACATCTGCCGCACGATGACTTCNNTCGTTGATCTTCACGCCCTGCAACCGATACACGTCTTGAATTTCGCGGACCAAGTAGTTCGCCAGGGCCTCGACGCCCTGTAGGCGCAATATGTCGTGCGGGTTCGGCTCGCCGTCGGCGATCACTTCGCCCTTCTCCACTTGTTCGCCCTCGAACACGTTGAGGTGGCGCCACTTGGGGATCAACTCTTCGTACTTGTCGGTTCCCTCGTTGGTAATGATCAAGCGGCGCTTGCCCTTGGTTTCCTTGCCGAAGCTCACGGTGCCGCTGCGCTCCGCCAGAATCGCGGAATCTTTCGGCTTGCGCGCCTCGAACAAGTCGGCCACACGGGGCAGACCGCCCGTGATGTCGCGAGTCTTCGAAGACTCTTGCGGGATACGCGCGATGACGTCGCCCACCGACACCTTGGAACCGTCTTCCAGGCTGACGATGGCGCCCGCAGGCAACGCATAGACCGCCGGAATGTCGGTGTTGGCGAACGTAACTTCTTTGCCCTTGGCATTGGTCAGCCGCACGACAGGACGCAAGTCCTTGCCGCCCGAACCTCGCTGCTTCGGATCCAGCACCACGGTGCTGGTGAGGCCGGTGACATCGTCCACCTGAGACGTGACGGTGATGCCGTCGACGAAGTCGGAGAACTTGATCATGCCCGCCACTTCCGTGACCACGGGGTGAGTATGCGGATCCCAGTTCGCGACCGACTGACCGGCGGCAACGATGTCGGCATCGTTCACCGTAATGGTGGCGCCGTACGGGATCTTGTAACGCTCTCGCTCACGGCCGAACTCGTCCACCACGCCCAATTCACCGGAACGCGACACCGCGACCAGATGCCCCCTCTCATGGCGCACGGTCTTGATGTTGTGCAAACGTATTGTGCCCTTCGACTTGACTTCGACGCCGTTGGCCGCTGCCGCCCGCGAGGCTGCGCCACCGACGTGGAAGGTACGCATGGTGAGCTGAGTGCCCGGCTCGCCGATCGACTGCGCCGCGATGACGCCCACGGCTTCGCCGATATTGATGCGATGACCACGGCCCAAATCGCGACCGTAGCACTGCGCGCACACGCCATAGCGCGTTTCGCAGGTAATGGGCGAACGCACCATGACCTGATCGACGCCCATTTTTTCCAAGAGCTTGACCAATTTTTCATCGATCAATACGCCGGCCTTGACCAGCACTTCGCCGCTGGCCGCGACCGTTACGTCTTCGGACATCACTCGGCCCAGCACGCGCTCGCCCAAGCCTTCGACCACGTCGCCGCCTTCGACGATCGGGGTGATCGACAGACCGTTGACCGTGCCGCAATCGATCTCCGTGACCACCAAGTCCTGCGCCACGTCGACTAGACGACGAGTCAGGTAGCCGGAGTTGGCAGTTTTCAATGCGGTATCGGCCAAGCCTTTACGCGCACCGTGAGTCGAGATGAAGTACTGCAGAACGTTCAAGCCTTCGCGGAAATTCGCCGTAATCGGCGTTTCGATGATGGAGCCGTCCGGCTTCGCCATCAGGCCGCGCATGCCGGCGAGCTGACGAATCTGCGCGGCGGAACCGCGAGCGCCCGANNTCGGCCATCATGAAAATCGAATTGAACGACTTCTGACGAACCTTGTTGCCCTTGGTGTCGGTGACCTCATCGGTGCCCAGCTTCTCCATCATGGCCTTGGCCACTTGGTCATTGGTACGCGACCAGATGTCGACCACCTTGTTGTAGCGTTCGCCGTTGGTGACGAGACCTGAAGAGTATTGCTCCTGGATCTCCTTCACTTCTTTCTCGGCAGTCGCCAGAATCTTGGTCTTCTGCAGCGGCACTACCATGTCGTCCACACCGATCGACACGCCCGCGCGGGTCGCAAATTGGAAACCGGTGTACATCAGCTGGTCCGCGAATACGACTGTTTCCTTCAGACCAACCGTGCGGTAGCACATGTTGATCGTCGCGGAAATAATCTTCTTGGTCATGTCCTGGTTGATGGCATCGAACGATAGACCGTGCGGCAAAATCTCCGACAGCAACGCGCGGCCGGCTGTGGTGTTCACCACCCGAATGTTCTGCACCAGCTTGCCTGAGGCGTCGCGGATGTATTCGGAGAGGCGTACCTTGACCTTGGCCTGCAGATCGATATTGCGGCTCTCATAGGCACGATGCACTTCGGCGACGTCGCTGAACGCCATGCCCTCGCCCTTCGCGCCCACACGCTCGCGGGTCATGTAGTACAAGCCCAACACCACGTCCTGCGACGGGACGATGATGGGCTCGCCGTTGGCGGGCGAGAGAATGTTGTTCGACGACATCATCAGAGCGCGCGCTTCGAGCTGTGCCTCGATGGACAGCGGCACGTGAACGGCCATTTGGTCGCCGTCGAAGTCGGCGTT
>PMMB01000133.1 GCA_003165495.1 Gammaproteobacteria bacterium
CAGGGCGAATCGATGTCCATGCGATTCTTCCACAAACTCGGCGCCAGCCTTCTAGATCGCACGATCTGCGCCTCGGCGGGAACCGCCGGTCACGAAGTGACTCTCGGCAGCCGTATCGGTATCGACGTGGAATTGGCCGATGAGGCCAAGCTGATCATTTTCTGGGGCTCGAATGCCATTACCTCGAGCGTGCATTTCTGGGCGCGTGCGCAGCAGGCCAAGCGCCGCGGCGCAACCCTGGTCGCGATCGATCCCTATCGATCGCTCACAGCGGAGAAGTGCCACACGCACATTGCGTTGTTGCCCGGAACGGATTCCGCGCTTGCGCTCGGCCTCATGCATGTGTTGATTCGCGACGGTCTGATCGATCGCGACTATGTCGAGCGCCATACCTTGGGGTTCGAGGGCCTGCGCGAGCGGGTTCGCTCATACGATCCGCTTGGCGTCGCATCGATTTGCGGCATCACGGCCGGAGAAATCGAATCTCTCGCTCACCTGTACGGAACCACGCGGCCCGCGCTGATCCGCGCGAACTACGGCATGCAGCGCGTGCGGGGCGGCGGTATGGCGACACGCAATATCGCATGCCTGCCGGCGCTCGTTGGTGCCTTTCGCGATGCGGCAGGCGGGTTCTTTCTAGCCACTTCGGGCAACTTCGATGTCGATAAACACGCCCTAGAGCGCCCGGATCTTCTGGCCGGACGTACGCCGCGAACCATCAACATGTCGACCATTGGTCACGCGCTGCTGGATCAAAGTGCGCCGATTCGTGCCCTGATCGTCTACAACTCGAATCCGGTCGCCGTAGCGCCTGATTCCACCCGCGTTGCGCGGGGCTTCGCCCGCGAGGATTTATTCACCGTCGTGCTCGAACATTTTCAGACCGACACCGCGGACTACGCGGATATCCTGCTGCCGGCAACCACGCAACTCGAGCATCTGGATGTCATCAAACCGTACGGCCACTATTACATGATGGCCAACAATCCCGCGATTGCGCCGTTGGGCGAATCCAAACCCAATGCTGAAATATTTCGCTTGCTGGCCAAGGCCATGGGATTTACCGAACCATGCTTCAGCGATCCGGATGAAACCATTGCTCAGGCGGCGGTGGCGAATGACTGGGATTTCGATACCGTTCGCACCGCTGGCTGGCAGCGAGTGGGCCCACCTAAAGGAGTCGCACGATTTGCCGATGGTGGCTTTGACACGCCCTCCGGCAAAGTCGAGTTCTTCTCCGCCCGTGCGCAGGCACTCGGATTGGATCCGTTGCCCGACTACATCGCACCCCAGGAAGACACGAGAAGTGCGGCGGCGATCCGCTATCCATTGGCCATGATCTCGCCGCCGGCGCGACATTTCCTCAATAGTTCTTTCGTCAATGTGCAGAGCCTGCGCGCCTCCGAAGGCGAACCTTGGCTGGACATCCATCCGGACGACGCGGCAAAGCGGGGTGTCATCGCGGGCAATTACGTGCGGGTGTTCAATGACCGGGGCAGTCTCGAGCTGCGCGCCAGAGTCACCGATCGGGCGCGCCGCGGAGTCGTCGTCGGCCTGTCGGTTTGGTGGAAGAAACTCGCCCGCGACGGCAAGAATGCCAATGAGCTCACCAGCAGCGACACTCTCACCGATATGGGGCGGGCAGCGACGTTCTATGACTGCCTGGTGCAGGTCGAAGCGCTCTGAACTCAACTGAGAGCGGCACCGGTGAGCATTATGGGAGATTGGTGTAACCGGCGCAGACGCTGGACGCCGCGACGTAGCGATCGTGCACGGCACAAATACCGTCGCCTGAACGCACCGCGGCGTACGCGGAACTCAAACTGGACAGCCCCGGGAGTGCCTGCTCGACGTCGAGCGGCCGCCCGTTGAAATGGCGGCAGTCGACACAGGAATGCGCGCGCACCGAACTCATTGCCCTAGTCGATTCCAGAATTCGCTGAAGACCTGGGTCGAGAGCACGAAGCCCAGCAGCACATTGACCACCACACCGATGGTGAACGCGTAGAACGGTCGCGCGCCGACCGACGCGAATTCACGAAATTTCGTGGTGAGTCCGATGCTCAGAAAGGCAAAGGTGAATGCCCAGGTGCGAAGCGCCTGTAGCGGGGCAACGAGTCCCGGGAGCACGACTCTTTTGTATGCTGCATAGTCATATCCCTTTGACACGATGGTGATGACCGCGGAAGCTACCAGGAACCCCAGCACGAATTTCGGGAAGCGACGCCAGATTTCGCCGGCCTCCGGCTTGTTTTGCACACCGGTTCGTTCCCAACGCGTGGTCGCGATCAGCGACAGAACGAAGGCCCACACGCCGATCCAGACATCGCGGCCAATGACCTTCATGAGTGTGAACGCGCTGACAGCGGCATCGGCATTGCCGGCGATGCCCGGCACATTACCCGCGTAGCCGCCATAGGTTTGCGCGGCCGCAAGACCGGCCGCATCCGCAAATTCCGACGTGCCGATCCAAGCCCCGGCGACGCCGGTGGACAAGTGCAGACTCCGTGCCACCAGGGGTAGAACGAAAATCATCACGATGGCCCAGACGACGACCAGCGAGATGGCGACGGATACCTGTTCCTTTTTTGCGCCTACTGCGCCGCCAATGGCGATGGCGCCCGATACGCCGCACACCGCGCCGCCCGTGCCTAGGGTCGCCGCCAAACGCCGGTCCAGTCCCAGACGTACAGCACTGAAATAAATGACCCCGAACGTGACTAAGGAGACAATGGCTGCTTGCACGATCGCCACGGGCCCGGCCCAGGCAATCAGGGTCAGCGGCAGACCCGCTCCCAGCAGCACAATACCCGTCTTGATGTAGAACTCGACGCGTAGACCCGGCTCGAGCCAACGCGGCGCACCGACCGTATTCGAAATCAATAGGCCGAGACCGAGTGCCACCAGCGGCGGCTCCAAATTATAGTGAGCCGCTTGATCCCAGAGCCCCAGAAAATAAATGGCGCCCGCCACAACGTAGAGAGCCAGAAATGCGGGCAGGAATCGGGACAGCTTGATCCCGAGCGCCGCGGCCCCAATGCCCAACGACGCCGCCCATAACACACAGAGTGCCGCATATTGCGCGCCGTGCGTTTGCAGCTGCGCGGCTGCGTTCGCGAGATGACTCCATTTTTGGGGAGCCACGGCAATCCACTTGATACTGCCGCCGTTCGCGAACAATGCGATGGCCACCGCCACCAGCCTCAGGCCGATCCAGATGGCCCACCAGTCTTCTTTGCGAATCAGTTCACGCCATGCTGAAGGGCGGATGGAGAGGCGAGCATGGGCATGTTCGGCGATTTCCGCCATGACGAACTCCGGTAGTCGAGTGAGGGCCGGCCGTTGCCTCATTTAGCTATGGGCCTCTCACTAAACTAGGCTCGCGGACGCCGGGAGTCGAATAGCGAGAACGCATATCGAACTTACCAGTGGTTATAAGGCCAAATGGCGTCCCCGAGACGCCACGTCGCTAGCAATACCCAGACTGGCAATACCACGCATTCAGTGTGATATTGCAATGGCGCGTATGTCGCCGGCGCGCCGATGCGGTGACTAGGGCGGTCATGTCAGAAAATACGTTGCGCATTCTATATGTCGAAGATAATCCGCTCGTGCGGGAAATTACTTGTGAATTGCTGTCACAACCCGCGCGAGAGGTCTTGGCGGTATCGAGTGCGGAAGAGGCGTTGCAGGTGTTCAAACCCGGCGCCTTTGATGTCGTTTTGACGGATGTCAGTTTGCCTGCAATGTCGGGATTGGATATGGCGCGCCGGATCCTAAAACTCGCCCCGACGACAGCTATCATCATCGCGACGGGCTACGTATTGCACATCGACGTCAGTTACATGGGGCCTCATGTGCGCGTCATCGAGAAGCCGTTCGATGCGTCACAAATAGAAAGTCTACTGAACGAGCTTTGCAGCGGGCCACGCTCAGGTTAGGAGCCCATCTATTGAAGAGCGACTGAGAGTTGTAGACGAAAGGATCCGGTAAGCTTGCACCATGACCAAGTTGAGAACTGTCACCGCCAACCGTTACGTGACTCCGCTGCGGGAAGGAGGGTCGCTGCCGGCAATCATCGAAGCCGACGACGATGGTTTGTACGTGCTCAAGTTTCGGGGCGCAGGGCAGGGGCCCAAAGCGCTGATTGCGGAACTTCTTGCCGGTGAAATTGGACGGCTCGCCGGCCTGCCGGTACCGGAAATCGTCTTCGTCGAACTCCCCGCCGAACTGGCGCGCACCGAACCCGACGCCGAAATACAGAGTCTTATCGGCGCAAGCGCGGGTTTGAATATCGCTTTGGACTATCTACCTGGCTCGGTCACCTTCGATCCCTTGGTCTTTGTGCCCGATACGCAGCAAGCATCGGCTATTGTCTGGTTCGATGCATTCGTGTGTAACGTGGATCGGACTGCGCGCAACGTCAATATGCTGATCTGGCATCGCCGACTCTGGCTCATCGATCACGGAGCGTCCCTGTATTTTCATCACGCGTGGAATCGCCACGATCAGCATGCGACGAACCCATTCACTTTGATCAAGGATCATGTATTGCTCAAGTATGCGAGCACCCTAGCTGACGTCGATGCGCAGATGGCATCGCTGCTCACGGCGGACAAATTGGCCAACATAGTCCAGTGGATTCCTGACTCCTGGCTACCGGACGATTCTGGGTTCGCCGGGAAAAACGCACAGCGAGAGGCATACCTGAATTATTTCATTCTGCGTATGCAATCT
>PMMB01000107.1 GCA_003165495.1 Gammaproteobacteria bacterium
TCACGCTGGTCAGCGGCACGGGGCTGGCGAGTAATTATTCACTGACGCAGCCGACTTTGGCCAATGTCGCGATCGCGCAGGCACCGCTGACGGTGAGCGGCACCTCGACGAGCGGTAAAGTGTATGACGGCACTACGATCGCCACATTGACGAACGGCAGTTTGAGCGGGGTGGTTGCGGGCGATGCGGTGGCGTTGACGCAAGCGGGATTTTTCGTCACGAAGAATGTCGGCAGCGTTGCCGTGACGGCGGCTGACACACTGGGCGGCGCTGCGGCGCCCAATTACATACTGATACAGCCGAACGGCCTCGCAGCCAATATCACGCCGCTTGCCATAAGCGTGAGTGCGACGGGCGCGAACAAGATTTACGACGGTTCGCTCAGCGATGCCGCAACCCTGGCGAGTGCCGGCCTGATCGCCGGTGACGTGGTGAGCTTCTCCGACAGTTCAGCGGCATTCGCCGACAAAAATGTAGGCAGCGCGAAACCTGTTTTGGTCTCCGGCATCGGCGCCTTCGGCGCGGATGCGGGAAATTACATCTTGAACAACACGAGCGCGAGCACCACAGCCAGCATTGCGCAACTCGGTTCGGTGACCTGGGTAGGGCCGGCTCGCGGCGGCGATTGGTCGAATCCTGCGAATTGGGCGGGCGGAGCGATTCCGGATCTGTCGAATGTGGCGAACGTTGTTGTTCCTGCCGGCTCCAACGTGACTTTTGATGCGAGCGTTGCAGGTCCGGTGAACCTCGACCGTCTTAGCAGCGGCGGATTGACCATAGAGGGTGGGATCCTGCACGTGGCCGGCGCGCTGAACCTGACGAATTACACTCAGAGCGGTGGCACGGTGAGCGGGAGCGGCAGTTTTGCCGTGACCAACTCATTCAGCCAGAGCGGCGGCCAAATCGACGTGGGCGGAGCGGTCAGCATCGTCCAAGCACAAGGCAATCTGTCCTTTGCAGATATTGCGGGAAGCATGGTCAACTTGAGCAGCACGACGGGCAGCGTCACGCTGGGCACATTGACCACGGTAGGCGATTTGACCGTTACAGCCCAAGGTGGCGGCATCGCGCAAGCGGGAGGCGCGACGTTGACGGTGGACGGCACCACGACGCTCGCAGCGAGCACGCAGGGTGTGCCGGCAAACATTAGCGTGACCAATGTTGGCAATCGGCTGGTTCATGCGGTCAACGCCGCGGGCGCGCAAGTCAGCCTGAACGATTCCTCACCGATGACGCTGGGCACGGTCAACGCCGGTGGTGATCTGACCGCGGATTCGAACGGCGCATTGAATCTCGGGACCAGTACCGTGGGTGGTAGGCTGGCCGTCAGCAGCGGAAACGGGAATGTCACGCAGTCGGGGCCGCTGCGCGTGCAAGGCAGCGCCAAGATCCTCGCCGGCACCGGCAGCATCGAGCTCAACAACGCGGCCAATGTCTTCATGGTCGCCGCGACCGCTTCCGGCAGCTCCGTCGGCTTGGGCGGTGAGGGTGCCGGACTTCCTCAGTACGTACTGGCCGGCGAAGTGATAACGCAGCTGGAATCGTCCGCTGTTTCATCCGATTCGGATGCGCAAGCGGCGGCATTGAATCTTTCTTCCACCATCACCGTGAAGCGCTATCCCAATCCGGATGATGCAGCGAAGGATGATAGTCCCCTCTCCGCGCCGGCTTCGACCAACGGAGGCGTGGCGAACGTTGCCATGAATATTGGTGTGCTCGGCCCGTCATTAAAAATCGTGAACGGCGGCGTGCGGCTACCGGACGACAGGATCAATTAAAATGAATCACCGATTTCTAGCCGGCCTTGCCGCCGGCAGGTGCACATCATGAAGCACCTGTTCACGGCATTGCTCTTCGCTGCAGCCTCACCATTGGCGATCGCAGCGTCGCCGCCGGTCGTTCCGGATGCTGGCTCGATCCTTCGGCAAGTGCAGCCGGTCGTTCCGCCGCCTCCCTCGTCCACCGCCACGGGCTTGACGATCGAAAATGAAAGCGGCGCTCAGATGCCGCAAACCAGGTCGTTTCAGCTCAAGTCCATTCAGATCGTCGGCAATACCGCGTTCGATACGGAGACCTTGCATACGCTCGTAGCAGACGCGGAAGGGACGAGCCTGACGCTTGTTCAACTTCACGAGCGAGTGGCTCGGATCACCGACTACTATCAACGGCACGGCTATCCGCTCGCGCGCGCGATCATCCCGCAGCAGGTCATTGACTCGGGCATCGTTCGTATCGAAATAATCGAAGCTCGCTACGGCAAAATATCACTGGAGAACACCAGTCGGGTGCATGATTCTCTGCTGCTGTCGACGCTTTCCCCGTTGCAAAGCGGGCAAGCCATCGGCCAAGGCGCACTGGACCACGCGTTGCTGCTGATCTCGGATGTTCCTGGAGCAGTGGTCAATGGTACTTTGAAACCAGGCGAGGCCGTCGGCACTTCGGATCTGGTGGTGAATACGTCACCGGGCGCTGCCGTCGCCGGCAATCTGGCCGCGGATAATTTCGGCAACCGCTATACGGGACGGGCGCGGCTCGGCGGAGACGTGAATTTCATCGATCCCTTGCACCTGGGCGATGAGCTAAGCGTGAGCGGCCTCACGTCCGGTGGCGACATGAACTACGGGCGTGTCGCCTACGAGTCCGTTCTGAATGGGGAAGGCACGCGGCTCGGCGTTTCGTATTCCGCCCTACACTATAGATTGGGCGATCCGTTGTCCTCCCTCGATGCGCACGGTACCGCACAGGTCGAGAGCATATGGCTGAAGCACCCGCTCGTACGGAGTGCAGACTGGAATCTCTACGGTCAGTTCCAATATGACCACCTGAAGCTAGACGATCACATCGATGCAAGCGCGATAAAGACGGACCGCCACCTGGACGATGGAGTTATAAGTCTAATCGGGGATGCGCGCGATACATGGCTTTCGGGCGGCGTCACTTCTTGGAATGTGAGTTTTACGTCGGGAGCGGTCGGCTTTGACAATGGAGCGGCACAAGCAGCGGATGCAGCGACCGTGCAAACCGAAGGGCATTACGTCAAATGGAATGCCAGCATATACCACCTGCAGAATCTGAGCGCGACGACTACGCTTTATCTTGCGTGGTCCGGTCAGTGGGTGAATGAGAATCTCGATTCTTCGC
>PMMB01000026.1 GCA_003165495.1 Gammaproteobacteria bacterium
TCGGCGGCACGGTCGGCGTCGGCATCCTGCGGCTCCCGGGAACGTTGGCCGCCGCCCTCGGTGATTCGCGTTTGATCGTGCTGTTTTGGATTCTTGGCGGACTGTATTCACTGCTCGGTGCGGTGGCGGTCGCTGAACTCGCCGCCATGCTGCCGGAGGCCGGCGGGTTTTACGTTTATGCACGCCGCGCCTTCGGCAATGGGCCGGGATTCGTGGTGGGCTGGAGCGATTGGGTCAACCAGGTGGCGTCGCTTGCCTATGGCGCGCTCACGGCGGCGGCATTCGCAGGGCAGCTGTGGCCGGCTGTCGCCGTCAAGCCTCGGGCGCTGGCCATTGCGATTATCGGCGGCTTCACGGTCCTGCATTGGGCGGGGCTGCGCATCGGCAGTACTCTCACGCGCATCATCAGCCTCACCGTCGGTCTCATGCTGATGGTGCTGGTGGTCGGTTGCTTTCTCGCGGTGCCGGTTGCGGTATCCAGCGCGCCGCCGCTGGCGACGTCGGCCGTATCGCTGCCGCTGATGTCGCTCGGCATGCTTGCCGCCGTCGTGACTGCGTTGCGCGCGGTGTTTTTGACTTACGACGGCTGGTATTCACCCATTTACATGGCCGAAGAGAGCACCCAGCCGACGCTCACCATGCCGCGCGCCATCATTGGGGGTACGGTGTTGGTGGCCGCGATGTACGTGATCATCAACATCGCCATTCTTCGAGCCCTGCCGCTGCCGGTGCTGGCTGCGTCGCAACTACCGGCGGCCGATGCCGCGCGCGTGGTACTGCCGCGGGGCGGCGCCGAACTCGTCACCGTGATTTCTCTCTTGACCGTGTTGAGTCTCATCAACGCCATACTGCTCATGACGCCGCGGATTCTCCTGGCCATCGGCCGGGACGGCTTCTTCACGCAAAAGGCTGCACTGGTCAGTGCGGGAGGCACCCCTCGCGTCGCGTTGGCGGTCACGAGTGTCGGCGCCGCGGCGCTCATCATGAGCGGCACTTTCGAAGAGATCATCGCGATTGCCGCCGTGCTATTCCTGCTCAACTATGTCTCCACGTATATCGCGCTGTTCGTACTGCGGCGTAAAGAGCCCACGACACCACGGCCGTATCGGGCTTTCGGTTTCCCGTACACGACGCTCGTCGTCCTTGTGGGTTGCGTGCTGCTATGGATCGCCGCGATCCTGGAGGATCCGCGTTCCGGATTTTTCGCCGCCTTGCTGCTGATCGCATGCGCACCTGTCTACGCATGGATCGCCCGCCGGCGCCGACTTAAGCTTACAGCGGTTGGAACCATAGCGGGCCCGAGCTGATATCGCTATCCCTTGCGCATCGCCCGCCAACCGCGGCGACAGCTAGCTACGCGCGGCATCGAGTATGGCCTTCACCAGCGCCTGCGGTTGGTAGTGATCGCGCGCCGGCGTGAGCCCTAGGCGCACGATGACCAACTGGCGCGAGGGAATGATGGCGGTGCTTTGGCCGTCATGACCCTCCATCCAGAACGTGTCGGCGGGAATTCCAAAGGCCGCGTCCGGATTTCTGCCGGGCGTGACGGCGTCGGAGCCCCAGAGCCAGACCAAGCCGCGTCCATACTCGCCGCCGGANNAACTGTCCATACCTTGCCCAGTCGCGGGCGGTGGCATACATATAAGAGGAGCCCACCAGGGTGCCGTCTTCGTCGGTCTCGATCGTGGCACTGGTCATGCCGAGTGGCTTGAACAGTTTTTCGACCGGATATGCTGCGGCGAGCGGGCCCGCCGCGTCTTGCACTATGCGTGACAAGATGTTGGCCGTGCCGCTCGAATAACTCCAGAACTCGCCCGCGGGATGCACCAGAGGTTGCTCGCGGGCAAATCCCGCCATATCGGGCTGCAAGTAGAGCATGCGCGTGACATCCGACACGTCGCCGTACGCTTCATTGAAGCGCAGGCCGCTCGACATGGCGAGCAGATCGGCGATCCGAATGCGCTCGCGGCCGCCGCCGGTCGCGGACCAGCCGGTGGATTGATCGAGCGCAAGCCGCCCTTCTTTGACGAGTACGCCGACGAGACCGGCGACGACGCTCTTGGCCATGGACCAACCGAGCAGCGGCGTCGTCGCCGAAAAACCCGCGCCATAGCGCTCGGCCACGATACGACCGTGATCGACCACGACGATGGCGCGCATGCCGGGTCCGGCGAGTGTGTCGTCGGCGAGGAGACGGTCGAGCGCGGCAGTGGTCGCAACGGCGTTTCCGTCCGGCCACGCCGCGGACGCTTTGGGCGGCGCGGCCACGGCGGATTCGGCGCGCGCGGCGACCGAGCTGACATGCGTCGCGAATTCTAAATTGCCGTCGGGTACCACGGCGCAGCCGCTGCCCGGACGCGCCACGGCCAATCCATCGCCGATGAAACCCAGCAGCCCTGCACGCACCACTCGCCGATCCCGATCGACGGATATCCGCATGAGACGCAGCAGCGCCACCCCGGGCGCCTGTACGTCGGTGCGCAGCACCTCATCCGGGTCGCGCCCGGCGAGGAACACATTGGAGCAGACCATCTTTGCGGAGTAATTGGCGCCGACACGCAAAATTTCCGGCGGCTTCATCCACAATGCGAATGCCAGCACCAGCAGCAGGAGGACGAGTGCGATCGCGATGCCGAGAATGACCTTACGGAGTTTCGCTGGCGCTGCCACGGTGACCGACTACCAGCGGAGCTCGGCCAGCATGGCGGCATAGGTGTCGATCCCTTCCCACAGATTTCGCAGCCGTAAGTTCTCGTTGGCCGCGTGCTGGCTGTTGTCGTGATTGACGATGGGCAAGCCGATCACCGGCACTTGCAGCACATCGGCGAATTCATACAGCGGCACGCTGCCCCCCATCATGGGCAGCACGACCACCGGTGCCGATGCGGCTTTACTCGCGGCGGCGATGACGGCTTTGCCGGTGGGTGCGGATAAATCGGCGCGGAAGGCGGGGTAGCCCGCTTCCCACTGCAATCGTACGAGGCGAGGAGCTCCAAGGCGCGTCGCGAGATCGGGTTCGTCGGCGACGATGGTCCAGCCGTGCGCCTGAAAGAAGTGCTCGACCGCGGTGCGCACGGCGGGCGGTGATTGATCCGGAACCAGGCGAAAATCGATGGAGATCACGGCGGTGGTGGGAATGGCGTTGGCCGCGGACTCGCCGACTTGGCCGGCTCGAATGCCGCGGACGTTGAGCGCCGGACGCATGAGACTTAAGGCAAGTTCCTCGTTGCCTTCCGATCGGCCGATGCCGAACTCCCGTTTCAAGCCATCATCGATCGCCGGTAGGTTTCGGATTGCGAATTGTTCGTCGGGCGTCAAGGCGCGGATGCCGTCGGCGAATCCAGCAATCAAGATCCGGCCATTCTCATCGCGCATCTGCGCAATCAGCGTCGCGGCCATGGCCGCGGGATTGGGAACCCAGTTGCCGTAATGGCCGTCGTGCAGGGCGCGAACGGGTCCATAGATCGTGGCCTCCAGCTGCATGACGCCACGGGCGCCGAAATAAATCATCGGCCGCCGCGACTGATGCACCGGACCGTCGCCGATCAGGATGAGATCGGAGGCGAGAACCCCTCGGTTGTTGCGCAGGACTTCAGCCAGGTGTGGAGAACCGGCTTCTTCTTCACCTTCCCACAACACTTTGATATTTACCGACGGCGATTTACCCACAGCCTTGAGCGCATCGAACGCCGCCAGGAAGGCCACGATCGACGCCTTGTCGTCGCTGACCGCGCGACCGAACAGTCGCCACTCCGGATCGAACGGGCTGCGCGCGTTCTTCCAGTCGATCTCGTGCTCTCCGGAATTCAAGGCGCCGCTGCGCATCACCGGAACAAAGGGGTCGGAGGACCACTGCGAGGGCGTCACCGGCTGACCGTCGTAGTGGGCATAGAAAATGACAGTGCGCTTGGCGCCCGCGGATTTCAGCACGCCGAACACCAAGGGCGGAGTCCCGGCCCCGGCGGAAAGCTGCTGCGCGTCGAAGCCGCGTTCCTTCAATAATTTCTCGAGGCGATTGGCAGTCGCGGCGATCCCGGCCGGGTCCGCGGCCACGCTCTTGAGGCGCGCCAACTCGTCGAGTTGGCCGACGATGGCCGCCTCGTGCATCGCCCGGTACCGATCCACTTGGGCGTTCAGGTCCGCGGCGTTGGCCTGCAGCGTGACGAGGAGAATCAACGCGCCGGTAGGGTTGGGGGTGCTGGCAAACCAAGTCATGTCCGGCATCTTATCCCAAGGATCTGAAAGGCTGGACGAAGGGGCGCGAATTGCCCGAAGATAGGCGATGAACAAGAATCAACGCCTTCACTTTGTTTGTTTGCTTACCGGTGTCCTCTGCTGTCCTCAAGTCTGGGCGGCATCAACGAATACCAAGGCGGCGTCGACTGACAGTCAGTTCGAGCAGTTGGTCGATGACTTCGTCTTCGGCACACTGGCGCTGTCGCCGACGACCGCGACCAGCTTTGGCTACCATGTCCATCACGGCGCATCGCTCGATGACATGCTGGATGATTTCAGCCCGGCGGGGATCGCGGCCTCGCGAGGCTTACTGCAAGACGTCGACGCGCGGATCGCCCGGCTCGATACCGCGTCGCTCGACGCGGAACAGCGAGCCGATATCGATATCATGCATGACGCTCTCGGCGCGTCGCGGCTGGAACTCGATGAGATCCAGAGCTACCGGCACAACCCCACCACCTATGTCGAACTGTTGGGTAACGGTCTGTACACACCTTACGTGCTGCATTACGCGCCGCCGACGGAGCGGTACCGACACATCATCAACCGCTTGAAAAAGGTCCCGGAGCTGGTCCGGCAGGCCGAGACGAATTTGCAGGACTCTCCCGAGGCCTGGAATCGCGTCGCGCGCGAGGAAAACTCGGGCAACATCGAGCTCATTGACACCACCTTGCGCGCCGACTGCCCGCCCGAGGAGCGCATGCGCTACGACCAAGCCGCTGCAGCGGCTACCGCGGCACTGAATGGTTTCAATCGGTGGCTGGAAGACAACTTGGCGGAGAGAGTGAGTGATTGGCGGTTGGGGAAGGAGCGCTACGCAAAGAAGTTTCGTTTGGTGCTGGAGACCGGCAAGACGCCCGAGGCGCTGCTGGCGGAAGCGGAGTCGGACCTCGTCAAGGTGCGCGCCGAGAT
>PMMB01000172.1 GCA_003165495.1 Gammaproteobacteria bacterium
GAGCAGCAGTCCGCGTTGCTCGCGGCCTTGGGCGCGCTGCCGCAGGAGCAGCGCGAGGCGTTTCTGTTGCACGAAGAAACGGGCTTGACCATCGAGGAAATCGCGCGCGTGACCGACGTCGGGCTCGAGACGGCCAAGAGTCGACTGCGCTATGCGATTCGTAAATTGAAGAAATCGCTGCTTCCGGTGCAGATTCCTGCTGCGCAGCCACTACGGACGCGCACGATTTGAAGAACATGCAATCAATGGATCCGCCTGACGACTTGGACGACTATTTGCGCGGCGACAGCGCGCTGTCGCGACAGTACAGGAGAGAATCCGCACCGGCGCCGCCGCATGCACTCGATCGCCGCGTACTGGGATTCTCCAGGGAGGCACAGGGCACGGCGCAGCGCCTGACGCCGTGTTTGGCGCCGCTGGCGTTCGCCGCCAGCGTTTTGCTATCCGTGGCGCTGGTGCTCGCGATCGCGTTCGGGCCGCAAACCGCCAAGCGCGTCGATGATGCCCCGCGCCTGGTGCGTGTCGCCGCACATGCGGGCGCGTCGCCGACCACTCCCCTCAATCGCAAGCTGCAGCTTTACAGCAGCGATCCGAAGCTCGCGCGCGCGCCTCCGGTCTGGCTCGCCGACATCGCCGCGCTGCGCCGGGCCGGACGCAACAGCGAAGCGGACGCGGAATTGCACCGCTTTCGCAGCACTTACCCCGACTATTCAACCGGCGAGCTTGCGATCCGGCCATGAGGCCACCCCTGGGTGGAGCGATTTCGGCTAACATTCCTCGCTTTTGCGCCGGGAGCCAGTCATGAAAAAGCCTGTCATCGTCACCATCACGGGCGCAGCCGGGAATATCGGTTATGCGCTCGCGTTTCGCGTCGCGTCGGGTCAAATGCTGGGCGCCGATCAACCGATCAACTTGAATCTGTTGGAGATCCCGGCAGCGAGTGCGGCGGTACAGGGCGTGGTGATGGAGTTGAACGATTGCGCGTTCCCGACTCTCAACAAAGTGACGGCGACGCATGACCCCAGCATCGCTTTCAAGGATTGCAATTTCGGCATGCTGGTCGGTGCGCGGCCGCGCGGTCCGGGCATGGAACGCAAGGATCTACTGCTGGAAAACGCCAAGATTTTTTCGGCCCAGGGCAAAGCGCTGGACGCGGTCGCCAGCCGCGACGTGCGCGTGCTGGTGGTCGGCAATCCGGCCAACACCAACTCACTCATCGCACAACGCAATGCCCCCTCGCTGCCGCCGCATCGATTCACGGCGATGACTCGATTGGATCACAACCGGGGATTGGCACAGCTCACCGAAAAGAGCGCGGCGCCCCTGGCGGAGGTCAAGAAGATCATCATTTGGGGGAACCATTCGGCGACCCAGTATCCGGATCTGCATCATGCAACCGTCGCAGGCCGTCCTGCGCTGTCGGTGGTCGAGGCAAGTTGGTTCAAGGACACCTATATTCCGACGGTGCAACAGCGCGGCGCAGCCGTCATCAAAGCGCGCGGCACGTCCTCCGCGGCCTCTGCGGCGGCGGCCGCGCTCGACCACATTCACGATTGGATGCAGGGCACGCCGCCGGGCGATTGGGTCAGCATGGCGGTTGCCTCCGACGGCAGCTATGGAATACCGGAGGGCGTGATCTATTCCTATCCGGTGACCTGTAAGAACGGCGAGTACAGCATCGTTCAAGGATTGAGCATCAACGATTTCAGCCGCGAGAAGATGCAAGCGACGCATCGCGAATTGCTGGAAGAACGCGATGGTGTGAAAGATCTGATCTGAATGCGGATTCCCCATGAATAGCGTAGCGTCGAGCGCGGGCATATTTTTGGCCTGGGCGCTGTTATTCCCGGGAGTCATTCTCGTTCTCGCCTATCGCCGCGCGAGCCTCATTTTGAGTTCCTGCATTCTCGGCGCATTGCTGCTCGTGTATTGGGCGCTCGGGACTGCGCCCGAGTGGTGGAAGATAGTAGTCTCCATCCCGTACGCCGTGCCGCTGCTGCTGAATATCCGGCCCTTGCGCATGCGCCTCATGACGCGGCCCTTCTTGAGGAGTTACCGCAGATTGCTGCCGTCGATGTCGACCACCGAACGCGAAGCTCTTGACGCGGGGACCGTGTGGTGGGACGGAGAGTTATTCACGGGCGGCCCTGATTGGCAAAAGCTCATGTCGGCCAAAGTGCCGACGCTCACCGCGGCTGAGCAGGCCTTTCTCGACGGGCCTTGCGAGGACCTGTGCGCGATGCTCGATGACTGGGATATCACGCACGTGCGAGCCGACCTTCCCCCCGAGGTGTGGTCCTTCATCAAGTCCAGGGGCTTTTTCGCCATGATTATTCCGCAACGCTACGGCGGCCTGGAATTCTCGGCGTATGCGCATTCCTGCGTGTTGATCAAGATCGCCTCGCGCTCAGGTCTCGCGTCCTCGACCATTGCTGTGCCGAATTCCCTGGGACCGGCGGAACTGCTGCTGCACTACGGCACCGAAGCGCAGAAGAATCATTACCTGCCGCGTCTCGCGCGCGGCGAGGAAGTNNGCGCGGAAATCATCGGCATCAAGCTCAATTTCTCGAAGCGCTACATCACCTTGGCGCCCATCGCCACGGTGGTCGGACTCGCCTTTCGCTTGTTCGATCCGGAGCGGTTGATGGGCGACAAAACGGACTTGGGTATTACCTGCGCATTGATTCCGCGCGATACCGCCGGGGTCGCGATCGGCCGGCGGCACTTTCCGCTGAATGTCCCCTTCCAGAACGGACCCATTCAGGGACACGATGTGTTCGTCCCCATCGACGCCATCATCGGCGGCTTTTCCATGGCCGGGCAGGGATGGCGCATGCTGGTCGAGCAGCTATCGGTGGGCCGCTGCATTTCACTCCCCTCCAACGCCACCGGCGGCGCGCAGGCGGCGGTATATGCATCGGCCGCGTACGCTCGCATACGGCGACAGTTCAACATGCCCATCGGCCGCTTCGAAGGCGTCGAGCAAGTCTTGGCGCGCATGGCGGCGCGCACCTACATCATGGATGCCGCGCGCTCGGTCACCGCGGGCGCGATCGACGGCGGCGAAAAGCCGTCGGTGCCGTCCGCCATGCTGAAATATCATGCGACCGAATTCGGCCGCATGATCGCCAATGATGCAATGGATGTGCACGGCGGCAAGGGCATTTGCCTCGGCCCCAACAATTATTTGGGCCGCGGATACCAGATCGTGCCGGTCGCGATCACGGTCGAAGGCGCCAATATACTGACGCGCAGCCTCATTATTTTCGGCCAGGGGGCCGTACGCTGCCATCCCTTCGTGCTGAAGGAAATGAATGCGGCGCGCAATCCCGATCACGAAGCCGGCGTGCTGAAGTTCGATCACGCGCTCATGGGCCACATCGGATTTGCTATTTCCAATGCCGCGCGCTCGCTCGTCATGGCATTCACTTTCGCGCGCTTCACCAAGGTACCGCAAGTTGGAGCGACCAAACGCTACTTCCAGCATGTGAATCGCTATAGCGCGTCATTTGCTCTGGCGACCGATGTCGCGATGCTGGCGCTCGGCGGTTATCTGAAGAAAATGGAAACGCTGTCGGCACGATTGGGCGACGTGCTGTCGATGATGTACTTGGCGTCGATGGTGTTGAAGCATCACGAGAATCAGGGTCGCTTGCCTGAGGATCTGCCGCTGGTCGAATGGGCCTGCCGCAGCCTGCTGTATCAGGCACAGGAACAACTGCATCAGTTCCTGCGCAATTTCCCGAATCGTCCGCTGGCCGCGTTCATGCGGCTGCTCATCTTTCCGCGCGGACTCACGTATTTTCCGCCGAGCGATCGTTTAGGGCGCAGCATCGTCGATCTGATCATGAACCCGACCGCGGCCAGGGAGCGCTTGAGCCGGCATATCTACAAGACTCAGACTGCGGGCAACCCGCTCGGACTGCTGCAAGAGGCATTGATTCTGTCGACCATGGCGGAGTCCCTCGAAAAACGGATTCGGGTGGACGGCGTCAAGAGCGGCCGGGTAACGGCGCTGGATCTTCCGGAACAGATCGCACAGGCCGTGAGCCTTGGCATCTTGAACGAGGCCGAAGCCGCCGTTTTGCGCGATTACGATGCCAAGGTCTCGCATCTCATCAAAGTCGATGATTTCGCGCCGCATGAATTGGGCGCGGGCACGGTCGAAGGCGCGGGCACCGTCGGAGGCGCGGGCGCCGATCCGGTTTCATGACATTGGAAGCGCCCGAGCAACCCGCTCCTCCGGTCAGCGTCGTCCGCCGCTGCCTGAACTGCGGCTCGGCGTTGCCGGGGCGCTACTGCGCCAATTGCAGCCAGGCCGCGGACGTCCATTTGCCGAGCGCCCGGGAGCTCTTGCACGAGGCGCTCGAGGGCATCACGCATTCGGACTCCCGATTGTGGCGAACCCTGTGTTTGCTGTGGTTCAAGCCCGGAAAACTCACCCAAGAGTACGTGGCCGGCCGGCGCGCATCGTATCTGCCGCCGTTTCGCCTGTACCTGGTGTTGAGCATCATATTTTTTCTGGTGGCGTCGGTCTCGAACACGCACACCACTTTCGTGCGCTTCGACGACACCACCTCCAAGAGCGGAGCGCCCGAGTCGGAATGCGCCAGTGTGTATGCCACTAAGTTCGCCGTCACTGTGTTCGGACGAGATTGGGCCCCGCGAATCAAGCACGCCTGCGGCGAAATCGCGCGAGACAATGGCGCAAACTTGTTTCACCTGTTTGTCGGCACCAGCCCCAAGGCCATGTTCATCTTTCTGCCCCTGATCGCATTTCTGCACATGCTGATGTACTGGCGACCCCGGCACAGATACGCGGAACACCTGCTCTTTTTCCTTCACGTGCATGCGTTTTTCTTTTCTGTGATAACTCTGGCGGTATTGTCTGCGGACGCCGCCGAGACCTGGCCCAGCCTGAACCCCGTGTGGCGCTGGGTGCCGCTGCTGCTTTGGTCCTTGCCGCTATATACGGTTATTGCCATGAGACGGGTCTTCGGCAGAAGCTGGGCGGGCACGCTGCTCAAGGCATTCGCACTTATTGTGGTGTACCTGGTCGTATTGAGCATCACTCTGGTCGGCGTATTCGTGTATGCCGTGCTGCAGCTGTAAGATGGACTGGCCGTCCGCAATCAGGAGATCCGCATGAATCGTCTACTTCTCGCGTTGGGCGTCACTTTGATTGCGACCTTCGCTGCGGCGCAAGAACGCACCGCGCCCGCCCCGAATGCCGAGGTGTATATCATCGCTCCGCAAAACGGCGCGACGGTGCACGGTCCGGTCACCGTGCGCTTTGGATTGAAGGGGATGGGAATCGCGCCGGCGGGAGTCAAATTCGAGAACACGGGGCACCATCATCTCATTGTCGACACCGACATCAGCGAATTGAAGCTCGATGCGCCGATGCCGGCGACCGACAAGATACTGCACTTCGGCAAGGGTCAGACCGAGACGACGCTGACCTTGTCTCCCGGCAAGCACACGCTTGAATTGGTGTTTGCGGACTACTTGCACCAGTCCTTCGATCCGCCGTTGCACTCGAAGAAAATTTCCATCACCGTGGAATGATCGATGCGGCGCAGCGACGCCCGGGCGATACTGCATATCGACATGGACGCTTTCTACGCGTCCGTGGAAGAACAGGATCGCCCGGAACTCAAAGGTAGGCCATTGATCGTGGGCGGCACGAGCGGCCGCGGCGTGGTCGCCGCGGCCAACTATGCCGTACGGCGCTTTGGCGTACGCTCGGCCATGCCCATGCGCGAAGCGTTGCGCCGCTGTCCCGAGGCGATCTGCGTGCAGCCGCGAATGGCGCGCTACAAAGAGGTTTCGGAACAGGTGTTCACGATTTTTCACGAATTCACGCCGCTCGTGGAGGGCCTATCCTTGGACGAGGCATTTCTCGACGTCACCTCGAGTCAGCAGCTCCTGGGGAGCGCGGAGTCGATTGGCAGCGAAATCCGGCGTCGCATCGTCAAGCAAACCGGCCTCACCGCGTCGGTCGGCATCGCGCCGAACAAACTGCTGGCCAAGATCGCTTCCGACCTGAACAAACCCGACGGCATGTGCCGTATCGGCGCGGACAATATGCGTGACATCTTGGATGAGTTGCCGATCGAGAAATTGTTCGGTGTCGGGCCGAAGACTTTACCCGCCGTGCATGCGGCGGGAATTCGCAGCTTCGGCGATTTGCGCCGGGCCGGCGACGAGGTGTTGTGGCGAGCCTTTGGCAGGCGTGGAAAATCCATGCGTTCATTGGCATCCGGCGTGGACGATCGGCCCGTCGAGCCGAATCGCGAAGAGAAATCGATCAGCGCCGAGGAGACCTATGCCACCGACATCCGTGGGGTGGCGGCGCTCACGGTGCAGTTGCTGCGCCTCGCGGATAAGGCGGCCTCGCGGCTGCGAGCGCACGAACTCGCCGCCGGCAGAGTGAGCGTCAAGATCCGCCGCGGCGATTTCACGACCTACACTCGCCAACGCACCGTGGAGCCGCCCACACAAGAAACGGCCATCGTATCCTCAGCCGCGAAGGCTCTACTCGAGCAATGGCTGGCAACTCAGCCCGATGCCGCGGTGCGACTATTGGGGGTCGGGGTCAGCGACTTACAAACGCTGCCGCAGGCGGATTTATTCGCGGGCGGTCTCGCTCAAAGTTCGCGATTGGACTCAGCAATTGACGGCATCCGCGACCGCTTTGGATCGGACATGCTGACTCGTGCCAGCCTATTGTCCCGGACCCCAAGCGGCTCCGACCCTTAGCGGCTGAATTGGTATCCTAGGGCAGCCATGTACGTACGCTTCTTCGGTCTCAACGAAAAGCCCTTCGCCATCACGCCGGACCCGCGCTATCTCTATTTGAGCGAGCGCCACGCCGAAGCTCTGGCGCATTTGCTGTACGGCGTCAACGAATCCGGGGGTTTCATTCAACTGACCGGGGAGGTGGGTACGGGCAAAACCACCGTGGTGCGTACCCTGCTGTCGCGCGTTCCGCATCATGCCGATGTCGCCGTCATATTGAATCCCCGGGTGACGCCCGTCGAGTTTCTGCTCACCATCTGCGAAGAGCTGGGCCTCGGTATTGCCGCCGCCGATCGCGACAGCGTCAAACAGATGGTCGATGCGCTGAATCGTCGGCTGCTGTCGGCCCACGCAGACGGGCGGCGCATCATCGTGATCGTGGACGAGGCGCAGAACCTGTCTACCGAGGTGTTGGAACAGGTCCGTCTGCTGACCAATCTAGAGACCCCCACGCAGAAGCTGCTGCAAATCATTCTGATCGGGCAGCCGGAACTTCGCGAGTTGCTCGACCGCACCGAGCTGCGCCAGCTGGCACAGCGAATCACCGGTCGATACCATTTGGAGCCTTTGTCGCGGGAGGAAACACGGGGCTACGTACGCCATCGGCTGCGCGTTGCCGGTGCCGCCGAGGAAATTTTCACACCCTCGGCGCTCGCCGAAGTACACCGCTTGGCGTCGGGCATCCCGCGCGCGATCAATGTCACCTGCGACCGCGCCCTGCTCGGTGCCTATACCCAGGAAAGACGAAAAGTGACGGCCGCGCTGGTGCGACTCGCGGCCGGCGAGGTCTACGGCCGGCGGTTTGTGCCCTCGTGGTTGGGCTGGCTCGCCGGGGTCCTCGGCCTATTGAGCATTGCGGCAGCCGCCTTTGTCGGCTGGCAACTGTGGCCGCGGCAAATTTTTTCCTTGCACGCCTCCGGCGACAAGCCGACCTACAGCACGGCCCGCCCGGCTTCCACAGCGGCTGTTGCGATTCCGGTGGTGGTGAAACCGCCCGCACCCGCGCCGGCACCCGTGTCCATCAACGCCTTGCTCGCGGCCAACAGCGCCAATACCAGCGATGCGGCCGCCTTCCGCCGTCTACTGTCGTTATGGGGAACGGCCATGGCGAATGACCAAGACCCGTGCGGGCAGGCGGCCAAGGCGGGTTTGTCGTGCCTGGAGCAACGCGGCTCTTGGGCGCAGGTCAGAGCCTTGAACCGGCCTGCCATCCTGACGCTGACCGACGATCACGCACAACGGCACCGCGTCGTGCTGTCCGCGTTGGACGATCAGTTCGCAACCTTGAATTTGGGCGAACACAACGAGCGAGTGCCCCTCGATGAGGTTTCGCGGGATTGGTTCGGGGAATTCACCGTCGTTTGGAAACCCAAGACCGCGCGCGCCCGGCTGTTGTCGCTGGGGATGAAGGGAGACGAAGTCCGTTGGTTGCGGCGCAGTCTCAACGCCCTGCAAGGCGCTGCGTCGGACCCGGAACACGGCGATGTCTACGACGAAGAATTGGCGATTGCCGTGCAGAATTTCCAACGCGAACATCGACTCAATGTCGACGGAATCGCGGGAGTGCAAACCCAAGTCGTGCTCGACACCGCTTTAGCCGAACCTGGTTCGCCCTTGTTGCTGCCCAACGCGCCGCGCGGCAGCTAGGAATTTTCATGTCCTTCATTCTCGACGCACTCAAGAAATCGGAAATCGAACGGCAGCGGCAATCCGTGTCGGGCCTGATGGACACGCGCCCCGGCCCGCGGCGAAACCGCCTGCCCGTCTGGGCCGTCGCACTGGGCGTGGTGTTGCTCGGGATTAATCTGCTGGTCTTGACGTACCTCTGGACGCGAAAAAGCGCTCCCGCCGCGCATGTTTCGCGGCCTGCGGATGCAGCGTCCACACCCGCAGTCGGCGCCGCGCCGCCCGCGACGGAGCACTTCAGTCCGCTGGACGCCGCGCCGGTGTACGCGCCGGAAATTCCAGTCGCGGCCGTAGAAAGCCCCGCGCCTCTGCGGCCGCCGATGAACCGCTTAGCCGCGCACCCCGCACGTCATGTGGACCCGCTGTTGACCGACGAGGACGCCAAAGCCGACAACCAGGAAGTACTGCCCTCGATCAGTGAAATCAGCTTGAGCGGGGCGCAAGCGCTGCCCGAGTTGCACCTCGACGTTCATGTCTATGCGACCAAAACGGCCGAGCGCTTTGTGTACATCAACATGCGCAAGTATCACGAAGGCGCCACGTTGCAAGAAGGTCCCACCGTCGAGCGCATTCGACGCGATGGGGTGGTGCTGAATTACCAGGGTCTGCGATTCATTCTGCCGCGGCGGCCGTAGGCACTAGCTTGCGTCGCCGGGCGTCGCTACCATGTGAGCGATTTTATTTTTTCGGAGAGTCGCTGCCTTGGGGTATCAGTTTCTGGTGCGCGCGTCGCTGGCGGCCGTGGCGTCGCTGGGCTCGTGTGCCGGCGCTGTCGCGGGCGCGATCGAGGGCGTCGTCACCTTCCCGGCCCAGCTCGTGCCGTCGATGACCGTCTATGTCTCCGGCCTCGATACCTCGCGAGTCCACTCGGTACAGCTGTTGCGCGGGCAGGCGAGCTTCACGGTCGAGGTCCCTCCCGGCCGCTATCTAGTGTTTTTGGCGCCGAACGAGACCGGCGCGC
The DNA here is from genome assembly GCA_003165495.1 of Gammaproteobacteria bacterium. Classification (GTDB taxonomy): domain Bacteria; phylum Pseudomonadota; class Gammaproteobacteria; order Steroidobacterales; family Steroidobacteraceae; genus Bog-1198. The sequence goes on from PMMB01000172.1 coordinate 9,449, forward strand.
CCAATATCTACGGTGCGTACACGCAGTACAGCCTGTGCGCGCCGCACGATATCGACGGCAAATGTGAGGATCACGCACTGGTCCCGGTCACCGTTACCGCGAAGGGTCCGCGTGCCGCGGTGACGATCGATGACTGGTACTTGACGGATGACATCGCCGGGCAGATAGACCACATCCGCGGGGTTGCGGCCGGCTTCAACTCGGAACCCTTGAGCGCGCCGCGATTCTCCGAATACCCGAGCGCGCCGTTCGACGCCTCCGTAACGCCTAAGGTCGATTTCGGCGGCAGCGATCTGGCGGAGGAGGATCGCGAGAGCGTGCAGCGTGCGCTATTGAGCGGGCCGAACTTCGCCGGCCATGTCACGGCAATGTTGACGCACTGCGGCCCGGGATGCGGCCGCCTCGTGCTGCTCGATTGGCAGACCGGCGCGATCCAGGGGCTACCGCCGCAGCGTCTGCGTGCCGAGTTCCAGGCAACGCTGCCGTGTCGGCCCGATGAAGCTCTGCTGTTTCGACGCGACAGCCGGCTGATGAGCGTTTCGCGCGCGCAAGGTACGGCGGTGGTTACACAGTATTACGTGTGGAATCAAAAAAATGCCGCACTGGTGCAGAGCGGTGAATATCAGCGAACATCGCAGACGTTTTGTGCGGTTGCGGCACGCTAAGCCCGATCATGCGATGATTGACCGATGCGCAAGATCTTAACGCTGACCATGAGCGGCTTGGTGACCGTATTGCCATTGGCATTGACGGTCTATGTGATTTGGTGGCTGGTGCAGACGGTCGAAGGGTGGCTGCGGCGTGCTCTGATCGCATTGGGCATCGTGAGTCCGGAACATTATTGGCCGGGCTTAGGCTTGGTCGCCGGATTTGTGCTGTTGCTGGTCGTCGGCAGCTTGGTCAACGCCTATGCCGGTAAGATCTTGCTCAAATATTGGGACGCCTTTTTGGGCCGAATTCCGTTCGTGAAGACTCTCTACGGCGGATTTCGCGACGTCGTCAGTTTGCTGCCGTCCGGCAGCGGCGAGAAGCGCGATTTACAGCGAGTGGTATTGGCCCGATTCGAGGACGTGCACGCGATCGGTTTCGTCACTCGCGAAGACGTACCGTCGGTGCTGCTTGCGCATGGTGGTCACGACTGGGTAACCGTGTATTTCCCCATGAGCTATGCCTTCGGCGGCTACACCATTTACCTGCCGCGCGACCGCATAGAGCCTCTCGACATTTCGGTCGAAGATGCCATGCGATTGGCGATCACCGCGGGCCTGACGGCTGCCGGTAGCCGCACCAACAGTTGAGGATGCTGGGGTAAGCTGATGGTCAAGCGCTATTTGCAGATCCTTGCACTCGCGGCGACTCACTCCGCAGTCGCGTTAGGAGTCGGCGCACACGGCGTAGCGACGCCCGGCGCGGCGACGCTCGGCGTGCCGACGCTCGGCGTGGCGACGCCCCGATCCAACTTGCATGTCGCGGCCGACAAATACCAGACATGGAGAACCGCGGCTGCGACGACTCTCATTGCTCGCGCGGATGCGAACTCGCTGGCGACGGCCGCGGCGCTGCGCTATGTCGGCTCGGCGGGTAACGCCAAGGAGGGCACACCTAGTCTTATGCCGTCGGCCCTGGATTTGGCAGCTCGTGCCAGCGAGTTGGCACCGCAGAACGCGAGCATCGGCTGGCTGCACCTGCAATTGTGCGGGGCGACACCCACCTGCGACATCCGCGACGTCGCGACCATCATGCGCTGGGTGGACGCGGACAACGGCGCAGCCTGGTTGCAGACGCTGGCCGCAGCGCAGAAAGACAGGGAGCCGACGGAAGTTGACAGGATCCTCGCGGACATGGCCCACGGGG
>PMMB01000142.1 GCA_003165495.1 Gammaproteobacteria bacterium
ACGAGCCCAATGGCAAAATCAACGCCGTGCGCGCGTCCCAGCTCCTTAAGCCGCTGCAAATACTCGGGTATCTCATTCGCGAGTACCGGCAGCGCGGCTTCCGGCCAGACGATGAGCCGAGCACCCCAAGCCTGTGCCGTGAGCCGGGAATATCGCGTCATGGTTTCGTCGAGGTTTTTCGCCTGCCACTTCTGGTCTTGCGGCACGGCGCCTTGCACGGCAGCGATCGACACGGGAGGACCCGCGGCGTGCGTCCAATCGTAACGCCCGAGCAGCGCCGGAACTAGGAATAAAACCACGACACCGCCGAGCGCGATGAGCCGTCGTAAGATCGAAACCGTCGGCGTCAGCAGAACATTGAGCGCGACCGCGATCGTGGCTGCGGCCCAAGTCACGCCATAGACCCCGAACAGCGGCGCCCAGCCCTTGAGCGGCGAATCGATCATGGCATAGCCGAGCGACAGCCACGGGAAACCGCTCAAAGCCCACCCGCGCAGCCATTCAAGCAACACCCAGAGAACCGGCAGCACCAGCCAGGCCCGCGTCGCACCGGGCTTGAGCCAGAAGCGATTCGCCAAGTAGCACAGCGCCGCCGGGAATGTCGACATCACAGCGACCAGCGCCGCCTGCAGTACGATCGTCAACCAAATCGGCACCAAACCGAACACATGAAGGCAGGTGTACAGCCAGTATGTGCCGAATGCGAACAGCCCCGCACCGAACGCCGCGCCCGTCCAACCGGCGCGGCGCGGCGGCAGGCCCCGGATCAGTGCGAACAGCGCCGCCGGCGCCAGCACGGCGATCGGCCACCAGCCGAATGGTGCGAACGCGAGATTGAGTGAAGCGCCGGCGGCGAACGCGGCCGTTAGCCGCCACAGGGCCTGCATCTGCAACGCGGCCGAAGGGCCGCGCGCGCCGACGCTCAAGGAGCCGACTCGGCGGCGGGCGGCTCAATATCGGTTGGCGTGATCACACGCAGAAGATCGATGCGGCGGCGATCGGCGCGCAGCACGCGAAACTGCATCTCACCGACCTGAATGGTTTCCCCGCGGCGCGGTAACCGTCCGAACTCCTGCATCAACAGGCCGCCGATCGTGTCGCATTCCTCATCGGAAAATGCAGTCCCAAAGTAGTGATTGAAGTCTGCGATCGGCGTAAGCGCGCGTACCGTAAATTCCCTTGCGCCCTCTTTGCGAATCGCCTGATCATCTTCGACGTCGTGTTCATCGTCGATCTCGCCGACGATTTGTTCGATGACGTCCTCGATGGTGACCAATCCGCACACCCCGCCATACTCATCGACGACTATGGCAATGTGGTTGCGGCTGCGGCGAAATTCCTTGAGCAAAACGTTGAGTCGTTTGCTCTCGGGGACGAACACCACCGGACGCATGTACTCACGAATCTCGAAACTCTCCTCGCCCGCGGCCTGCAAGCGCAGTAAATCCTTCGCCAGCAGGATGCCGAGAATTTGATCGCGATCTTCGCCGATCACGGGAAAGCGCGAATGCCCGGACTCGACCACCAGCTCGACCAGTTTATCGGGAGACTCGTCGCGCTCGATGAACACCATTTGCGAGCGCGGCACCATGATGTCGCGTACCTGCATGTCCGCCACCGCCAACACACCCTCGAGCATGACCAGCGCATCGCCGTCGAATAGGCCGCGCTCGCTGGCTTCGCGCAGATTCTCGATGAGTTCGGCGAGATCGCGCGGCTCACCGGACATCGACTGCGTAATGCGCTTTAACCAGCGGCCTGTAGTGCCGCCTTGAGGTTGTTCTGACATGGGTGCGTAAGGATACTCGATCAGCGCTACGGGTCCGAAAAGCCAAGCCGATCAAGGATTTGAATCTCCCTTGCGGCCATTTTCACGGCCTCTGTGTGACGCTCGTGGTCGAAACCAAGCAGGTGCAGCACTCCGTGAATCGTCATGTGCGCCCAATGCGACTCGGCGGTTTTTCCGAGGGCAAGCGCCTCGCGAGCCACGACGGGGGCGCAGATCACGAGTTCACCGAGGAAATATCGGCCATCAGGAGCGCGCCCGGCCCCGCCGAACGACAGCACATTGGTCGGCTTATCCTTGTGCCGGTAATGCGCGTTCAGGCTGCGGCTGCGCGCCTGTCCCACCACCCGGACGGAGAGGACCGTGGACCGCCGCATGGGCCGGAGCGCCGCGGTGGCCCACCTGGCCAGTTGCCGTGAACTCGGCACCCACGGTTGCCGCGCCGCGTAGCTCACATCGAGTTCGAGCCGCCGTGCCACCGGCTCAAGGACCGTCGTCGGGTGCGCTCGCCTCGTAGGCTTGAACGATTCTTTGTACCAGCGGATGGCGGACCACGTCTCGCGAGCTGAACATGGTGAAGGCGATACCGCGCACTCCGCGCAGTATATCGATCACCGTTCGCAGACCGGATTGCTTGGTATTCGGCAAATCGACTTGCGTGATGTCGCCCGTGACGACGGCCTTGGAGCCGAAGCCGATGCGAGTCAGGAACATTTTCATCTGTTCGTTGGTCGTATTCTGCGCCTCGTCCAGAATCACGAACGAATCGTTCAGCGAACGGCCGCGCATGAAGGCCAACGGCGCCACTTCGATAACATTGCGTTCGATCAGTTTGGCCACACGCTCGAAACCCATCATTTCGTACAGTGCGTCATACATTGGGCGCAAGTACGGATCGACCTTTTGCGACA
>PMMB01000011.1 GCA_003165495.1 Gammaproteobacteria bacterium
GTCTTGCCGACCCCTTCCCAAGCACACCAAGGCACACAATCCTGGCACACTCAATCTGAGTTGGTCACACCTCCGTCACAGCTTGCTCTGGTCGACCACGGTGCGCCGCGATCTATAACACTCGTCAAACACCTATGGCTTCTTGGCCACGACCTTGCCGTCTTCCCAAACGTAAATCGGCGTTCCGTGCATACGCGCCACCTCTCGGGCAGTACGTGCGGCACGCCGCATCCCGCGACCGACACCGGCGGCAAAGCTCTCCGGCTTCTTCGGCGATTTTCGTCGGGTGGTCGAATGTAGACTATTTCGATCAAATAGCCCCGTCCCTTCCAATCCTCGAGACGCTTCGCGTAGTGCAAGCCGCTCAAGGTAAACCGCTGCAGACCAAGAGCATCCACATGTGCGATGAGGTCGGGAATCCCTGTAACAGCAATATTGTCGGCGCCCCTGCCAGTTAAAAGCGTGTCAAGCTTAATGTGCTTGCTGCGCGGATCGCGTGCCCTGAGCCGCATTGTAGTGCGCAAGAAAATCTTGAATTGCCGCGCGTACGCCGGCTTTATTGAACAGGAAAAACAATTCGTTCGCGCGCGGCGCGCGCCGAAAATAATCCTCTTCTGGGATGCGTGGATAATCCGGACGGTGCGCAATTGTTATCGAACTACATGTGATCTGCTCATCCGGAGAGAGTCGTAAGTCATGCATGGACTCTAAGGCAAACAATTTCCGGATTTGTAGGGCGTGCGCGGTGGGATGCGAATATATTTTCTGCATGCTGACGTGCCGCTCGCTGGGCGGCAGCGACACCACGGTGCCCGCGGGTCCATAGGGATAATGGTCGGTGTCGGTGTGATTGGTGTAAAGCAGAAAAATTGGGTTACCTTGCCATTGCTCGAGTGCTTGGTCGAGGGCCACGCTGGTGAGTTCATGATCCGGATGAGTGTCAAGTCGCGGATCGGGCATCACCACAATCCCCGGGTTCACCTTGCGCAGCACCTCCACCAAATCCTCCACCAAATGTTGCCAGGTGTTGCTGCGCGCCGCGCTCGATACCAGTTTGCTCAAGTTGGCGCGCCGGTAGAGCGCCACATCGGTATTTGCACCATAGACTTCGGGAAACGTTTGCTTGGGTGCCAGATACATCGCATCCAATTGCCCATCGAAGTAACCGAGATTGGCGGTGCGCTCCGGAGGAATATTGCCCTGCCACGGAATGGTCACGCTATCGACCGCACGCAAATAGCCTTTGAGGGAGTAATGCTCCGCCGGGTCGCTGACGCTGGCACGATAGTTCATGTCGCCGGCATTGCCTGCGGTAACCGTGACCACGCTGGCTTGCCGATCGGCATACAGGCCAAACGCCGCGATTTCGGCATCGTCGGGATGAGGTGCAATCACTAAGATGCGTTGTTGCAGGTCGAGATGATTGTCGAATAAACGCAGCGTGGCCGTTTCGGCTTCGAGCGTCACCGCATGAGTGCGAATGATTACTTCGGCACCACCGGCAAGTTGCTCACGCAAGCCGCCTAAGTTTAACCAACGCACACCCACCGCATTGGTATCGAGATACTGTTGAATGCGGAACTCGCCGACTGACACTTCAACCCAGGGATCTTGTTCTGCGCCCCAACTGCGGACTGCGAGCAAAGCAGTGTCCCATTGAGTGACTGTGCGTGGCCAGGTGAAGCGTACGCCGTCGGCAATTCTCGACAGTCGGATGGCGTGGGTAACACTGTCTGCGGCCGCAAATTCATAAGGGTCACTATCATAGCGTGCTGCGGTTGCGGCACTTGCCGCCGGCGGCACATTGACTTGAGGTCCTGATGGCGCTTGAGCGCCGCTGATCCGCGCAGTGGCCGCTAATATCGCTATGATTAACCCTGCAATGTATTTACGCATCGATGAGGCTCAAACGTAGGTTTCGTTCGTGCCACCCCTGGTTGCGTTGCGAATGAGCGGTCGCGCCCACACGCCGACGCTCAAGACGAACCCGAAGGTGAGATACAGAAACAGCATTCCAAATCGTAGGCCGTACAGATCCCCGAGCCAGCCGATGACGAAGGGCACGAGCGCACCACCCATGATCCCCGAGCACAGGATCCCGGCGAAAGGGCCGTGGTGCTGGGGTACCGAGTTTAAGCCGAGCGACACCAGTGTGGGCCACATGATCGAGGCGAAGAAACCGATGCAGGGAAAGGCCACCCGGGATACTTCGGCCGAGCCAAACAGGGCCAGCGACAGCATACACAGCGCACCGAGCGAAAATCCGATCAATACGCGGCGACTGTCGAAGAGCTTCAGCAAGCCCATCCCCAGGAGACAGCCGACGGTCATGAGTCCCCAGTAGTAGGCCACCGCATCCGCGCCTCCCTTGTGGGGATCGACATGGTGATAGCGCTCGAGAAACGGGGACATCCAATCGGCCGTGCCCTGCTCACAGCCGACGTAGGCAATTATCGCGAGAAAATAAAGCCAGACGTATGGATTGCGCAGAAGTTGCCGGTACATGGAAAGCGTGCCCGCCGACTCCTCCGCCGTACGCTCCACCTTGGGTAAGCGCAGCAATGTGATCAGCACCACGCAAACGCCAGAGACCACGGCAAATATCCAATAAATCGATACCCACGGAAGCGCGGGAGTTGTAATGCTGCCCAGGACTGCGTAGAGGCCCTTAAGATCGCGATGCGCGGGATCGAGGTGCCTCACGAGATCGGAATAGACCAGAGGACTCACGAAGGAAGCGGCGCCGAAGATGAGCTGCGCGAACGCTGAGTTGAAAGCAAAGTGCTCCTCCCCTCCAGCCACACGCAACAGGGGATTGATCGCAACCTGCAGTACAGCCATCCCTGCCCCGATCACAAAGAGCGAAGTCACGGCCATTGAATAAGTGGGGAAGGCCGCGAAACTTGTCGCGCCGAGGGTGGCCGCAACGAAGGAGGCGACCATGGGTTTCTTTTCTCCCCAGCGCTGCACCGCAAAGCCCGCAGGAATCGACATCACGCCGTACGCAATGAAAAACGCGAACGGCAGGATCGCGGCCATCGTGAGCGATACGTGGAAGTCGGCGATGATGTCTGGAATCAATGGCCCGAGGATATTCGTGAGAAAGGAGATCACGAAAAACACGAAGAACACGACCGCAACCAGAAATCGGCTTCTGCCTGAAGCCCCGGCGCGCACCGTGGATGTCATTGTCATTCGATGGAACCTCGTTACACGACCGGTACTTGGCTGATGTTGTTCTTCGGGTCCATCCAGAACGATTCGTTCACGAAGCGGCCGAAGATTTCGCGCGGCAAGATGGGGGTGCGCTCGATCGGCTCCACCTTCGGGCGCACCGTATGCAGGCCCGGCATGCCGACGCGGGCGTCGAACTCGTCCGCGTTGTAGGCAATGTGTTCGAAGTCATGTTCGAACCAGGGTTCGCCGATGAACTGGTAGACCGCGCGCATGGCCGCCGACGGATTGCGCGCCAGGCTTTCGTAGGTCAGCAGCAGCAAGTGCCCCGGGGCATATTGGCCATAAAACGCATCCTTGGTGGCCTGGAAGGAGAACCCCACCATGCCGCGCGGATCGGTCAGCGCCTCGACTCGCGAGTACACCGTGGTGTTGGTGTCGAACCGGAACACCTTGCTGACGCCGACCGGTTGTCTGCGCACCAGCCGTTCCATACTATCCAACACCCAGGACAACTGGCGAACACACGCGATGACCTTCGCCTCCGGAAACAGTGTCTCCAGCAACTGCATCCGGCTGCACCACAGCCGGCTGGTATCGAACACGACGCCGGCGTCCGCTTGTCCCGCGTAGAAATTCTCGACCAGGCCACGCAGCATTGCAACGCGTTGCTGGTCGGAGACGTCGAACGAAAAATCGTTCTTGCTGCTTGTCTCCGCCATCACCACCCCCATGATGTCGGCAAGCGGGCTGGTCATGCCCGAACGGAAACGCGGGTTCTGGTTGAGGATGGCAGCCAGGAGCGTGCTGCCCGAGCGCGGCATCCCGGAAATGAAGTGGAACTTGCGGGCTGATTTCGCGACGTGGGGTACCGCAGG
>PMMB01000288.1 GCA_003165495.1 Gammaproteobacteria bacterium
TGCACCGCGAGTGCAAAGCCGATACCGAGCATCACCAACCACAGCGGCGAGGATAAGTAGCTCATGATGCCGACACCCAGATGCATTCGGCTGGTGAAACTAAAGCCCGCGGCGCCGATAATTTTCATGTGCTGCAGGTTGCCCTGAGCCCAGCGGCGGTCGCGAACGGCGACGTCGATCAGCGATTGCGGGGATTCTTCCCAGGAGCCCCCGCCGTCGGTGGCCATACGCACTTTCCAGCCACCTCGCCGCATCAGCGCAGCCTCGACGAAATCATGCGACAGGACGAAGCCACCGAAGGGTTTGCGACCCGCGAGTTTGGGCAGGCCGCAGCATTGTGCGAACGCGGCCATGCGAATGATGGCGTTGTGTCCCCAATAATTGCCGCTGTCGCCGGACCATGCACTGAGTCCACGCGTGATGACGGGTCCATAGACGCAGGCCGCGAATTGCTGCAGGCGGCCAAAAAAGGTTGTCGCGCCGATCAGTTGTGGAGCGGTTTGCAGTATCCCCAGGTCGGGATCGGTTTGCATGGCGCGTACCATATGCTGCAGAGTCGGCGCATCGATCAAGCTGTCGGCGTCGAGCACGATCATGTGATCGTAGCGGCCGCCCCAGCGCGTCACGAAGTCCTCCAGGTTGCCGGATTTACGTGCGATGTTTTGCCAACGCCGCCGATACCAAACCGGCATTACGGGCAGCAGCGTCGTGCGCAACAGGTCCACGCGCAGGGTTTCGCGAATCCAGGCGTCGGCGTTGGTCGAGTCCGAGAGAATCACGATCTCGAAGCCGCGATGGGCGTCGATGAGCGCAAGAGCTTCCGCCATGGCTTGCAGCGCCGTCGTGGTGCGCAGCGTATCTTCATTGTAAATGGGCATCACGAGCGCCGTGAGCGAGGCGCACGTCTCCGAACTTAGGGTTGGGTCGCGCCTCTTCGACGCGCCGGCCACTACCGAGCCCGCCGCAAACGCGATCCAGCCCAGGGATACCGCGAAGAAAAAAATCATCAACCCTTGCAGCAAAGTCATGCTCGCGAAGCGCACGACCTGCAGCATTTGATACACGCCATAGGTGGTCACGCCGACGGTGATTGTCACCAGAATGAAGCGCGCGTACAGAACCGCCGCGCCCCACCCACGCCGTTCACGCCGCGACGGTTTGTAGCGCAATTCCTGCTGCTGCATATCCAACGGGCTCTCCGGCGGCATACCGCCGGATGCTACCCGCGGTTCCAGTGCGGCGGCGGGGTTCAAATGGAGGTCCATCGATACAGCCATGTTTCAGTGACTGGGCGATCGCCGCGCATGACTCGCAAGCGCAATTCGATCAACTCGGCGTCGCGGGGATCCATCTCGAAGCTGGCGCGCAGTCCATGCAACGCACTGTTCGACATGAGCGTGGCGTTCGAGACTCTGCCGGCGGACGAGGTCAGGTCGAGGCGCAAGCCATCGACTTTCTCGCCGGCGCCGACGAAATCCAACAAAAAGACGCGCCGCTTACCGTCGATACTGGCGCCGGAACGGGTGGCGACGGTTTTCCCCAAGGACTTAGGCTGCGCGGGCTCCGCATTCCAGGTAATACGGTAGGCGAAGTGCGCCGGATGCCCCGGCGTCAAGGATTGCGCAGGACGCCAAAAAGCCACGATATTGTCATTGCTCTCGCGCCCGGACGGAATTTCGACCAGTTCGACGGAGCCCGCGCCCCACTCGCTCCGGGGTTCGACCCAGGCGCTGGGCCGACGCTCATACTGCGCGTCGAAATCCTGAAAATCGCTTTGCTGCCGGGACCGCTGCACCAGTCCGAAGCCTCGAGGAGCTTGCGTCGTGAAGGTGGATACCTGGAGCTTGGTCGGATTCGCGAGCTGCCGAAATATGTGTTCGCCGGATGGCGACTCAATCTGCAACCCGTCCGAGTCGTGCACTTCCGGCCGATAGTCATCGAGGCGGCCGCGGTTGGTCTCGTCGAACAGAAACATCGACGTGAGCGGTGCGATGCCGGCGACGCGAACTTCCGCGCGCGGAAATAGCGTGAGGTCCACATCGGTTAGCGTCTCGACGCCCGGTTGCGCGGTGAACCGGTACGCGCCCGTCGTCGATTCGCTTTCAAGCAACGCGTAAATGACGATTGCGCTCGAATGCGCACCCGGCTGCTCGATCCAAAAATGCGTGAACACCGGGAATTCCTCGCCGGACGGTTCCGCCGTATTGATCGCGAGGCCCCGTGCCGACAGTCCGTACAGGAGATTCTTGGCGACGGCGCGGAAGTAACTCGCGCCCTGGAACACCAGAAATTCGTCCCAGATCTTACTCGAATTGATGCGACTCCGAACACGGAAACCGGACACCGGCAGCGACACTTTTCCCAATTGCGCCGGAAGCGCGGACGCCATTTCGAACATCGCCGGCGTTGCCACCAAGTCCTGCGCTAAGCCGTTTTCAACCGTGGAGACCGTGACCGAGGTCTGTGGATTGTTGCCAGGCCGCAATAGCTCGAGGCGAAACGGCAGTTGTTCGGCGCGCCAAATGCCGGCATCCGGGTTGAAGCGAATGCTGCGGTATTGCTCGGGGCTCAATTTGTCGAGGCCAGCGGGCAGGCGGTTGTGTTGCGGTGAATAGGGAGTGGCGGCCCGACGCTTGGCGTCCGCCAGCAAGGTATCGAAGGTGAACGGATATGTGACCGGCGGCTTGTCGGGAGCGGGGGTATTGGCGCCGCGCGCATCGACCACCACGAGGGCGAGCGCGACTAGCAGCAATGAATTGGCAATTGAAACCGACAAGGCTTCCCCAAAATTAGCCCGTAGGCCCGACAGATTAGCCGGATCTGCCTTCCTGATATAGTGCGTTGCCATGCCGGCCCCCCCTCATCCAGGCCAGGAACCGCAAAGCGCCCGGGCGGTGCTCATGGTGCGGCCGGCGAGTTTTGGGTTCAATCCGCAAACCGCCGCCAGCAATGCCTTCCAGCAAATCGCCGATTTGCCCGGCGAAGCCGAAACGCAAGGGCTTGTTTTAAGTGAGTTCGATGGTCTGGCGAAGGCGCTGCAGCACGCCGGTGTGGAAGTGCTGATTGCGCCCGATACGTCGCAGCCGGCGAAGCCGGACGCAATTTTCCCCAACAACTGGGTGAGCTTTCATTACGACGGCACCGTGACGCTCTATCCGATGCTGGCGCCCAACCGGCGCGCGGAGCGGCGCGAGGACATTCTCGAACAGGTGGTGCGCGGCGGGCGCTTCCGCGTATCGCGCACCGTCGATCTGACGCATCGCGAGGCGGAGGGAAAGTTTCTCGAAGGAACGGGTAGCCTGGTGCTGGATCGAGCGCATCGCGTGGCGTACGCCAGCTTGTCGCCGCGCACCGATCTGGACGTGCTCGGAGAATTTGCGCAGCTGCTGGATTACGAACTCGTGACCTTCGAGGCCCAGGACGCCGCCGCCCAACCCGTGTATCACACCAATGTCGTCATGGCGATCGGCACCGGCTTCGCGGTGGTATGCGGCGAGGCGATTGCGCAGCCGCTGCACCGTGACGCGGTGTTCAACAAGCTGCGAGCGGCCGGCCATGACATCGTCGACATCACCCAGCGGCAGATGCAGGAGTTCGCCGGGAACCTATTGGAATTGTCACCCGCAAGCGGCCGCGTCATCGCGCTGTCGACGACGGCGTGTCGCAGTTTCGGATCGGCGCAGCGGCGAATCCTAGAGTCGCACGCGGACCTGGTCCCAGTGAGCATTCCCACCATCGAGCGCATCGGCGGCGGCGGCGTGCGCTGCATGCTGGCGGAGCTACACCTCCCGAAACGCCAGTTGGGCCCGGCCGATGGCACGCGGTAGAATGGTGCGTCGATCACCAAAACCTGAGCCAACACGGGGAAATAAAATGAATCAACGATTCTTAGCGGCGCTCGCTGTCACGGCGCTATCGATGAGTGCGATTTCGTCCGCCCTGGCCGACGACTCGAAGTCCTACACCGAGGGGACGGTTAGTGAAGTCACTTCCATTCGCACCAAGCCCGGCATGTTCGACGCGTACATGAAGTGGCTCGATACCACCGGAAAACAGCTCAGGGAGGATGAAAAGAAGGCGGGCCTGATCATCGACTACTCGGTCTACGCAGTCACGCCGCGCTCGCCGCACGATCCCGACATCTACCTGGTAATTACTTACAAGAACATGGCCGCTCTCGACGGTCTGAGCGACCGGATCGAACCTCTCCAGAAGAAGATCTGGACTACCCGGGATGCCGCCGCCAAAGCCGCGGTCGATCGCGAGAGCATGCGCGAAATTCTCGGTACTGAGCTGATTCGGCGGCTCGATCTGAAATAGCCGAACCGTCAGCGGCATGGCCGCTCGCTGGTGGCATAATCCGCGGATGCTGGAACTCGGTGTCAAGATACTCATTGCCTATCTGCTCGGCACGCTGCTGGGCAGCTTGACCCTGGGTCGATTGCGCGGCGTCGATATTCGCAGCATGGGCAGCGGAAATGCGGGCGCCACCAATGCACTTCGCACCCAGGGCAAACTCTTTGGATTCCTGGTGCTTGCTGTCGACATCGGCAAAGGCCTATTCGCGGTCTGGTGGCTGCCGACGGCGACGTTGCCGGCGGTCGGTATCGATCCCGATCTGCCGCGAGCGTGGTTGACCGTCGCCTGCGGCTTTGCCGTAATCGTGGGTCACGTCTATCCCGTGTGGTTCGGCTTTCGCGGCGGTAAAGGGGCGGCGACCGTGGTCGGGGTGGTTGCGGCCGTGGAACCACGCTTGCTCGTGCCGATGCTCGTGAGCTGGTTCGCCGTGCTCGTGCTGTCTGGATATGTGAGCCTTGCCACCATGCTGTCCGGGGTGGCCCTGGTCGTTGCTGTCTATGTTCTCGAGCCGAACAATGTTCCGCTGTTGAGCTTTTGCGTGGCCGTGATGGTGTTTGTCGTCTACACCCATCGCAGCAACATCGCTCGGATGCGCTCGGGTCAGGAGAACCGCGTACGACGACTATGGCTGTTTCGATCGCGAGCCGCCTAGATCACCCGTTGCTGCTGGTGCTGCTGGCGGATGGCCAGCTGCACTCCGGCGAGTGGCTGGGCAAGGAACTCAACGTGAGCCGGGCAGCCGTGTGGAAAGGCATGGAGCGTTTGCGCGCCTTAGGTGTCGAGGTGCAGGCGCTGCCGCGGCGAGGCTACCGTTTGTCGAACCCGGTGGAACTGCTGGATGCGCAGCGCATCGGCGCTGAACTAGGGCCCCAGCGCATAGGGCAGCTCCGCAAACTCGAGCTGCTGTTCGAAGTGGACTCGACCAACACCCGACTCTTGGGCAACGCGCCGCCGCCATGCGGCAGCGCGGATGTCTGCTTGAGCGAGTTGCAACACGCCGGTCGCGGGCGCCGCGGCCGACGCTGGATTGCACCGTTCGGCGGCGGTGTCGCGCTGTCGGTGGCCTGGACCTTCAGCGATGGGGCACGTACGTTACCGGCCTTGAGTTTGGGTGTTGGGGTAGCGGTATGGCGCGCGCTGGTGCGCGCCGGCGCTCAAGGGGTGACGCTCAAGTGGCCGAACGATATCTGGTTCCAGGACCGCAAGATCGGCGGCGTGCTGATCGAGCTGCGTGCTGAGGCCAGCGGACCCGCCCATGTGGTGATCGGCGTAGGGCTCAACGTAGCCCTGTCGGCGGCGGCGCGTCGCGAGATCGAGGCGGGCGGGGTACGCGTTGCGGCGGTGGCGGACGCCTGCGCCGTGGCGCCGTCGCGCAATTTGGTGGCCGGGGCCCTCTTGGACGAGCTTTTGAGTATGCTGGGACAATTCGAGCGCGAGGGCTTCGCCGCGTTCCGGGATGCTTGGATGGCACTTGATGCGTTGAGCGGTCGGCCCGTGCAAGTATTGCTCGCGGATACGGCCATTTCGGGTACGGCCCGCGGCGTGGACCAGGAGGGCGCCTTGCTGCTCGATACCGGGGACCGGGTGCAACGATTCGTGTCTGGCGAGGCCAGTTTGCGCGTCATTGAAGGTGATACTTGACGTTGTTGAAGAGCATTGTCGTGTGCTTGGTGCTCGCCAATGCCGGCTACTTTTTGTGGGCACGCGGCATCGCCAAGACGCCCGAGGCACCGCCGCAGGTTATGCCTACGGTGGCGTTGAAGCTGGCATCGGAGTCTCCGGAGGTTGAACACGCCCCGAGCACCGACGCGGGTAACGCCGCCACGGACGGCAGCGGCATCACGGGCAGCAGTGGTGGTGCGGATGCTCCGCGCGCCGACCCCGGCGACGGAGCAAAGCTGGGACTCCTCACCAATGTGACGCGTTGTATCAGCGTCGGACCGTTTCGCGACGTGTCGGAAGCGGCCCGTGCCGCGACCACACTGCGCGGCGGCGGCTACGATCCGCGGCAACGCGTCGCCGACGGCGACGTCTGGGCGGGTGTTTGGGTTTATTTGCAGCTGCCCCCCTCGCGAACCGCAGGAGATCAAATTCTGGCGAAACTCAAAGCGGGCGGCATCGATGACGCGCTGGAAATGCCGGGCCCGAATGACGGCTCGGTGATCTCTCTCGGTCTGTACAGCGAACCCAAGCGCGCGCAGGCCCGAGTTGCCCAAGCGCAGGCATTGGGGTTCAATCCTGGAATCGCCGACCGCAAGCGCACCGGCAATGTGTATTGGATCGACATCGATTTGAAACCGACCGACAGTTTATTGAATCCCGCAGATTTGCAGGGCGAAGCCGGGCGCATCGTGCGCCTCGAAGTGAAGGGCTGTCCGGTTTCCGGGGCCGCACCGTGAAAGCCCGCGACGCAAGCTTAAGGCTCATCAGTGCCATCGGCGCCGTGATCGGTTACGCGTGTCTGATCGCGTTCTTAGGCCTCGTCGGACTACAGTCCTACCGTTGGTTCCACGACGGCGAGTGGACGCACATCGGCATGATCGACGGGCTGCGCAACGGGCTGGTTCGTTGCTGCGTCAAAGACGGCGATACAGGTCGACTCGCCGCATTTGTGCACTGGCTCGACGCACCGGTGAACTGGCTCGGTATGCACAAGGTTTTCGAGGTCGTCCCCGCCTCGCTTGCCCTGTTTGCGATAAGCATCGCCGGGAATTGCCTGTTTATCTATTGCAGGGATCGACTCGAGAGGCGCTAAGCCACCTACGATGTTGATGTTGCTGCGAATCAAGACCCTGCTGAAGAGTGTGATTCTTCCGCCCGCCGGGCCGTTGTTGCTGGCCATCCTCGGCGTATTGCTGGTCAGACGCCGCCCGCTGCTGGCGCGCACCTGCCTAATACTCGGCCTCGGCTCCCTGTGGCTGCTGTCGACGCCGCTGGTGTCCGATGCTCTGCTGGGCCTGACCGAACACTACCCGCCTGTGGATTTGCGAAGCGCCGCCGGCGCACAGGCAATCGTGATCCTGGGCGGCGGCGGGCAGCGCGCGTTCGCGCCGGAATACGGCGGCCCGGCGGCCGAACCCCTGATGCTCGAGCGACTGAGCTATGGCGCCTACATCGCCCGCAAAACCGGTCTGCCCATTCTGGTGACGGGCTTTCAGATCGAGGCCAGCGCGATGCGCGATACGCTGCTGCGCAATTTCGACATTGACGCGCGGTGGGTCGACGATGAGGCCTATGACACTTTTGAAAACGCGCGCAATTCCGTTCGATTGCTCAAGGCCGGCGCAGTACACCGTGTTGTTCTAGTGACACACGCTAGTCACATGTGGCGCTCGGTGCATGAATTCACTGCCGCCGGCGTCGAGGTCGTGCCGGCGCCCGTGGGAATGCTCGCCGAGCGCGAACTTGGAATTTTCAGCTTTGTACCGAACCCCGCGGCGTTGCTGCGGGCCTGCGCCGCGATCAATGAATTGCTGGGCGAGCCGGTGCGAGCGTTTCTTGCCGCCTCGCATCTGCGCGCTCATGAATGATCCATAGGCCCGGTCGGCTTGTGAACACTCATATGCGACACTGGCGCGGCCTCGCCGCCGCGTTCCACCGGCGGTGCCTCGCCTTCCCACAGGTAAGCGACGCTACCGGCCGGTGCTGTGTACCAACCGGGATCTCGGTAGTCGTTGTGCGCTAAATCGGGGCGGATCTTCATGACGGTGAACATGCCGCCCATTTCCATCCCGCCATACGGGCCGGTACCCGTCATCATCGGCAATGTGTTTTCGGGCAGCGGCATGTGCATTTGCATGTCGTCCATCGAGCCGCCGGTACCGCCCATGGTCATGTAATTTGGCACGAGTGAGGTGATTCTTCGCGCGAGGTCCGCCTGCTCGACTCCGAGAGTCGTCGGGACGGCATGATTCATGGCGTTCATCGTGTGGTGGCTTTTGTGGCAGTGAAACACCCAGTCGCCGGCTGCGGCGGCGGTGAATTCGATCGCGCGCATCTGACCGACGGCAATGTCCGTTGTGACCTCAGGCCAACGCGAACTCGGCGGGGTCCATCCGCCGTCGGTGCCCACCACGACGAATTCATGACCGTGCAGGTGGATGGGGTGGTTGGTCATGGTGAGATTACCGATGCGGACGCGCACCCTCTCGCCGAGGCGAGCCACCATCGGATCGGTGCCCGGGAATGCGCGGCTGTTGAAGGTCCACAAATTGAAGTCCAGCATAGTGCTCACCTTGGGGGTATAGCTGCCGGGGCTGATGTCGTAGGCGTTCAGCAGGAACACGTAGTCGCGGTCCACGCGCATGAAGCCCGGGTCTTTCGCATGAGTCACCCAAAACCCCATCATGCCCATGGCCATTTGCGTGGTTTCATCGGCGTGCGGGTGGTACATGAAGGTTCCCGCGCGCTCGGCCGCGAACTCGTACACATAGGTTTGTCCGGGCTTGATCGACGGCTGATTGAGTCCCGACACGCCGTCCATGCCGTTCGGCAAGCGCTGACCGTGCCAGTGAATGCTGGTGTGCTCGGGCAAGCGATTGGTGACGAAGATGCGAACCCGATCACCCTCGACCACTTCGATCGTCGGTCCCGGCGATTGTCCATTGTAGCCCCACAGATTCGCCTTCATCCCGGGTGCGATTTCGCGAATCACCGGCTCGGCCACTAAGTGAAACTCCTTGACGCCGCTACGCATACGCCAAGGCAAGCTCCAGCCGTTTAAGGTCGCAACCGGGTGGTAAGGACGGCCGTTGGGCGGACCTGAGGGTATCTGCGTGGCGGCCGAGTCGGTGGATACTATTTCCGGGAGAGCCGCAAGCGCACTCTTGCCGACGGCGGTGGCCGCCACCGCAAGGCCGGCGCCGCTGAAGAAACTTCTTCGGGTAAACATCGTGGTTCCTTTGCGACTTTAAGGTGAAGAATTGCCGAGCAGAGCGGTGTCGAGTTCCGATTTGGCCATCCAGAAATCGCGAACGCTTTGGATGTAGTCATCGACGCTCGCGATTCGGCCGCGCGCATCGGCCAACAAGTCGAAAACACTGATGAGCGACGCGTTGTAGCGCAGCAGGTTCTGTTCGGCTACAAGCTTGCGCGCAGGCACCACCTCGTCGCGCTGTTGCTTCGCAATGTCAAAGGTTGTCCGATACGCCGCGTAGGCCTGACGTATCTGGGAGCGCGCATCGATGGCCGCTTGTGCAAAGCGATCGACCGCCCGCGAATAAATGGCCTCGGCTCGTCTGACGCGCGGGCCGCCGCTGTCGAATATGGGAATCTCCAGACTGACTTCGTAGCCGCGTTCGTAGGGCTGCGATTTCGTGCCCTGCAGAACACGCGTCGGCCCCATGTCCAGCACATTGACGAAACGGTTTACCTTGGTGAGGCCAAGGCTATGCGCGAGTTCATCGGCCTGCATCCGCATCAACCGCAAGTCGATGCGGTTCTGCAGAATAGCCTGCTCGACATCCGGCAAATTCTCGATGCTTTGCGGCAGCTCGGGCAAGCGTTCTGCGAGCTGAAAAATCGCTTCCCCGCCCGGTAGCCGCATCAGCCGCAGCAATTTCTCGCGCGTGAAATCCTCGACCAACCTAGCATGCGTCAGGCGCTGCGCGGCATCGGCGTAGAAACTTTGCTCGCGCGCTTGGTCGACAAGACTCCAATTGCCGGCAGCCAGCATGCGTCGCGCCAGTTCGGCGCCGGCTTCGGCCGCGGTCTTTACCTGTTCCAGATAGTGTACCGATTCGCGGGCCGCAACCGCCGCAAAAAAAGCCTGCCGGGTGTCGTTGGCTAATTGCACCACGGCGATGACGACCGCGCTTTGCACCTGCGCAAAGCGGCGCTTCTCGATCTCATGGGCGTAGGGCGCGGTGAACAGCGACAACACATTGAAGCTGAGGGTTTCTTCGATGTCGTATTGGGCTGCCGCGCTCGCGTGGCGAAGCGTGAACCTGGGATTGGGCAGGCGGCCGGACTGCACGAGATCGGCTTCGGAGATGCCGAGTTCCTCAAACGATGCCTGCAACGCGCGGTTGTTGAGCAGCGCAATTTGCACGGCATCCTCGGCGAAGAGCGCGTGGCGCAGCAGTTCGGCTACTTGGGCGTCGTCCTTGGCTCGTTCCTCCGCGGTCCGCGGCCACCGCACGTCCTTGTTGAGCTTAGCGCGCGTCTCCTTTGCGACAGAGTCAAAGCCGCCGTCTTTCGAAAAGGTGGCACAGCTACTCAAGTTGAGAGCGGCCAAGATTACCGCCACGAATGGCGCACGTCGAACTGCAATAGTCCGCGTTGTTGGAATGTTCATGTCGTCCTCACGGCCAAGCAAAGAGGCAAATAGGCGCGGCGACGCCGCTCCTCAATCAGGCGGGGACGAAACGAGGGGGGCGATCCAGGCGGTCGAGCAATCCCACGGGTGGGGACCAAAGTACGGCGTTGGAAATTTCAGGAGCGCTCTGGAGCGGCGCGATCCAGCGGACGGGTGTGATTGCGATCGCAGCATCGCAGCAGGAATTGCCACAGTCGTGGTGGTGAATTGCGGCGGATCCGTGAGCACAGTGCTGCTGCGCTGTCGGCGAGGCAGCCGTGCTTGCGGCGCAGACCGGCATCGCCGCATAGCCCTGCAGCGGCAGCATCAGGGCTAACAGCAGTGCAAATCCGACGCAGAGAGTCCGGTTCAGCCTCATATCGGGGCAAAACATACCACCGCACATGGAAAAATACACGCGAACCGCGCACATCTTAGGATAGGCTTAAGAATCGCAGGTTACTGGAGTCCTTTGGGAGAATTGACCATGGATAAGCCTTGGTTATTGGCCGCGGCGGCCGGAATTATCCTCGCCGGCCCGGCCTTCGGACATGCCAAGTTGCGAAGCACCGTACCGGCTGCCGATGCGCAGCTTCAAGTCGCGCCGAAATCATTGACGCTGAATTTCAATGAAGACGCACTGCTCGCTGTCTTGACCTTGACAGTCGACGGCAAGAATATCCCGGTGGCGGTCGATCGAAGCGCGCCGGCCCGGCCGCAAGTCACCGTCCCGCTGCCGGCGCTGGCGGTTGGAAAATATCAAGTGCGGTGGAGCGCCTTGTCTCCCGACGATGGCCATGTGTCAAAGGGAACGTTCTCATTCGCGATTTTGGGCCCAGTGACAGCATCCGCGACGCCCGCACCGCCCGCACCGCCCGCACCGCCCGCGGCTCCGGCGGCGACGTCTCGCTAAAGGCTCGCCGGTGTCCCTTGGCGTCTGGGATGCGGCGGTGATTGCCGTCAAAACTCTTACCTATGCCGCCACGCTCGGCGCCGCCGGCGCGGTATTTTTTCTCCTCTACAGCGGTACGCTCATCGCGAGTGCGGATCGCCTGAGAATTCGCCGCATCGTGCTGGGCCTGTCGACGCTATCTGTGTTTGCCGGCGCCGCGCAGATCATGGTGTCTGCGGGTTCGATGGGCGGTGAGGCGGCGGGAATGTTGGATGGATCGCTCCTACACATGGTCTGGCAAGCGGGTGCAGGCCGCGCCAGCGCGATTCGCGCGATCGGTCTGCTGATTGCGGCGCTCCTTGTGTTATCGGATCGGCCTTCATGGTTGGCATTCTGCGGCGCGGTGGCGGCTGCGACGTCGTTTGCGTGGACCGGGCATGCGCGTTCGCTCAACCCGGACTTGCTCCCCATTCTGTTGCTCAGTGTTCATCTGCTGGGCGCCGCTTTCTGGTTGGGCGCGTTGGCGCCCTTGGCCATAGTCGCGCGCGACGGCGATTTGTCGCGTATTGCCGCCACGGCGGCACGCTTTGGCACCGTAGCGGTTTTCGTGGTGGGCGGCTTGATGGCTGCAGGCGTGACCCTGTTGTGGATGCTGCTCGGCGACTTCACGGCATTGTGGGGCAGCACGTACGGCCGCTATGTGATTTGCAAGCTGGCAATCGTTGCCTGCCTCTTGTGCGTGGCCGCATTCAACAAACTGCGTTTGACGCCGCGCTTGTGCGCCGGCGACACTCGAGCCGTGCGCAGTTTGCGTTCATCCATCCGGCTCGAATTGTTATTGGGTGTTTTGATTTTGGCGGTCACCGCTACATTGACCACGGTTACCGGGCCACCGGTTCTGGACTAACGCCTACAATGGCCATCGATATCGACAAGTCCAATAGAGGTGCGACATGCGAATTCTGCAAATTCTGGGCGCTATCTTGATTGTGGGAGGGCTTTTCGTTCTCATCAAGGCGCCGTCTTATTCGAGCGAGAAGAGCGTGTTCAAGATCGGGGACGTTGAAGCGAAAGTGGCGCAGGAACATGCGATTTCGCCCTGGGTGGGTGGCGCCGCTCTTGCGGCCGGAGTGGTGCTGATCGTGGTGAGCGCCCGCAAGCCGTAAGCGAAGATCGGCAAAGCCGCTTGGGCGGTGGCGCCCGATCCAATGCGGGCGTAGACTGTGTTCGGTGGCGAACATACGTTATCGCATGGCGGGCGTATGCTGCCAGGTAGCGGAGGCGAGACCGTCGCCGAAGTCATCGGTCTTCTCCGCGTTAAATCCACCGGGGAGTTCCGTGATTCCGACGTCTATTGGCCCTCGAAATAACCTGTTGCTTGCCGCGTTACCTGACGAGGAATGGCAGCGGTGGCTGCCGCAGCTCGAATTGGTCGTCATGCCCCTAGGGCAGGTTCTGTACGAGTCGGGCGCTACGCTGAGCCATGTGTATTTTCCGACGACCGCCATTGTGTCGTTGCTGTATGTGATGGAAAACGGCGCCTCGGCGGAAATCGCCGTCGTCGGCAACGAAGGCATCGTCGGAATTTCGCTTTTCATGGGCGGCGAATCCACCTCCAGCCGCGCAGTGGTACAAAGCGCCGGAAACGGGCTTCGCCTGAAAGCGCAAATGATAAAGAATGAATTCAACCGGGCGGGACCGGTGCTTCACCTCCTGCTGCGCTATACCCAGGCACTGATTACCCAGATGGCGCAAACGGCGGTGTGCAATCGTCATCACTCGCTTGACCAGCAATTGTGTCGCTGGCTGCTGCTGAGCCTGGACCGTCTGCAGGACAACGAATTGGTAATGACCCAGGAGCTGATTGCCAACATGCTCGGCGTGCGCCGCGAAGGGGTCACCGAGGGAGCTCTAAAGCTACAACAGGGAGGGCTGATCCGCTACGCGCGCGGCCGCATCTCCGTGCTGGACCGGCCTGGCCTGGAGAAGCGCACCTGCGAGTGCTACGCGGTGGTCAAGAAGGAATATGACCGGCTGCTGCCCCAGCAGCAGGCCACATAGCGCGATTGCCGCGATTTCTGGCTTCTATGTGCGCTGACAGACGGTCGCGCACGGTCACCTCATGCACACTCCGCGAAAGAATCGAGGCCAGCATTTGACTGAGAGACGCCTTGATTACGGAGAGACTGCATGGCGGCCGCCGAGAACCAATTGATCAAGTTGCTGCCGCGAAAAGACCGCGGGCATTTGCTCGGCATCTGTGAGCCGGTTGACTTGGAGTTGTCCGCAGTGGTGTGCCGCAGCGGCAAGCCCACCCGCCATGTCTACTTCCCAATCGACGCCACGATCTCGCTCGTTACACCAATCGACGGTGAGCCGGTACTGGAAGTCGGCATGGTTGGCCGCGAAGGAATGGTCGGTGCCCAAATCGTCCTAGGGGTGATGACGACGCCGCTGCATGCCGTGGTGC
Source organism: Gammaproteobacteria bacterium (assembly GCA_003165495.1). GTDB lineage: Bacteria > Pseudomonadota > Gammaproteobacteria > Steroidobacterales > Steroidobacteraceae > Bog-1198. The sequence goes on from PMMB01000288.1 coordinate 14,017, forward strand.
AAGGTTCCGGAAAGGCCTGGCGTATCGCCACCCCGGCATTTCGCGGCGAGTTGGCGCGTAGCTCAGCATTGCGATCCTGCATGAATCGCTATCTCTATGTGATGATGTCCCAGTTGGCCGCCTCGGCGGCGTGCCTGCGCTTTCATCTCATCGGCCCCCGTCTCGCTCGCTGGTTACTGATGACCCAAGATCGGGTCCATGCCAATACCTTTCATGTAACGCACGAGTTTCTGGCTTACATGCTCGGGGTGCGCCGAGTCGGCATTACTACAGCCGCCGGCGCCTTGCAACGCGCCGGGCTCGTCGAATATCGGCGCGGGGAACTCGTCGTGCTGAACCGCAGAGGGCTCGAGGCGGCGGCGTGCGGGTGTTACGCGACCGATCGGAAGTGTTACGCAGAGGTGCTGCGCTAATCAGTCGTCAGGCTAGCAAACGGTACGGTCCGCCGCTCTCATTTCGCCAACTTCTTGCGCAGCTCCAGCAATTCGCGCCGGCGTGAGGCATTGGTTCTGGGGTAGCTCAATTCAAGTGCTTCGACGGTGTCGAGCAGGATGCGGGACACAATGAGGCGAGTGTTGAGCTTATCGTCGGCGGGAACCACGTACCAAGGTGCGTGCTTCGTGCTCGTGGCACGGAGGCATTTCTCATAGGCCCGCATGTAGTGCTTCCAGAATTTCCGCTCCTCGATATCCGCGAGGCTGAATTTCCAGTTCTTCTCCGGCTTGTCGATGCGGTCGATGAATCGCTTGCGTTGCTCTTCTTTGGACAGGTGCAGAAAGAATTTGATGATCCGCGTGCCATTGCAGTCCAAGTGCCTTTCCAAATCCCGGATGGAGCGATAGCGGTCGCGCCAGATGGTCTTTTCATCCGCCGATATGTTCGGCAGACCCTCGCCGCGGAGAATCTCTGGATGCACCCTGGCGATCAGCACTTCCTCGTAGTAGGAACGGTTGAAAATGCCGATCCGCCCGCGCTCAGGCAAGTCGCGCGTGGTGCGCCAAAGAAAATCGTGTTTCAGTTCCGTGGCGCTGGGATGCTTGAAGCTGAACACTTGGCAGCCCTGCGGATTGACTCCCGACATGACGTGCCGAATCGCGCCGTCTTTCCCGGCCGCATCCATGGCTTGAAAAATCAACAGGATGGCATAACGGTCCGAAGCGTAGAGCAACTCTTGTTGCGCACTGAGATCGTTGACGTGCTTGCGCAGGAGAACCTGATACTCCTCGTTCGTGCCGTACACCGGATCGACGCGCGTCGGCCATTCTCTAAGGTTGACCTGCGCGCCTTCCCGCACCCGAAAATCGCTTGACTTGACGTGCATCGGTATCTCCAAGGTAGGCGTTTTCTGACAACAATTTCGTGCGCAGACGAATAGAAGATTGCTTGAGTCCCGCGCACTATGCCTCGAAATGAACGTGAAGTCGTCCGTGGGCGCCACCCCGCGGGGAATTCACCCCTCTCCCAAGGAACCCGATATGAGCCGTAGCATTCCTCGACTTCGAGACTTCTTGCCGCAGAGCTTTGCGGCGCTACTGCTGTCCGTTGTCTGCCTTTCGACCTCGCGCGCGGCGCCTTTCGAATTGCCGCCTCTCAATACCCCCGCGAGCACGGAGCATCATGCCGGCAAAGTGATCTGGGCCGATTTGGTGACGCCGGACCTCGCCGCCGCCGAGCGCTTCTATGGAGGATTGCTTGGCTGGACGTTTCAAACCATTCATACGGGTGATTCCGACTATGCCGTGGCGCTGGTCGATGGCCGTCCGATCGGCGGCCTATTCCAGAAGCCGATTCCGGCCGGCGAACATCGACAATCCGCGTGGCTGACCTTCATTGCGGTTCGCGATGTCGATGCCGCCAAGCGAATGGCGCTGGCGCACGGGGCCAAAGTGGTGTCCGCTTCCAGGAACTATCCGTTGCGGGGACGTCAGGCCGTACTTTCCGATCCGGAGGGCGCTGTCTTTGCGGTTCTCGCGTCGAGCAGCGGGGATGCGCCGGATTTCCTCGCGGCGCCTGGGGAGTGGATCTGGAGTTCATTGCTGTCCCGGGATCCCGGGGTTGAGGCTGCCTTCTATCAGCAGGTGTTTTCGTACGATGTCTTCGACCTGGCGAGCGACGACGGCAAGGAGCATGTGATTCTGTCGAGTGACGACTTCGCTCGTGCAAGCGTGAATGCTTTCCCCGGGGATTCGGCGCGCCGACATGCACACTGGCTCAACTTCATCAGAGTCGACAACACCATCGATAAGGTGGCCAAGGTGGTGGCATCGGGTGGGCGCGTGGTGGTCGAACCGCACGTTGATCGTCACGGCGGCCAAGTTGCGGTTGTAGCGGATCCGGCGGGGGCGCCGTTCGGGTTGATGGAGTGGACCGACAGCGACAGCAAAGTGGAGCCGAAATGAACGCCATGCGCAATCGTTGGATGACGGCCGGATTCGGGGCTCTTCTGCTGACGATGCTGACCGCCTGCGAAGTGACCGGCGTGGGTGTCGACGGAACCGTGGGAGTGGGCTACGACGCCGGCTACTATGAGCCGTACGGCTATGATTACGGCGGCTGGGGTGGTGGTTACCGCGTGGGACCCGGGCGTGGCGGCGATCGGCGCGGCGACTTTCGGGGCGGGGGCAATCCATCGCGATCCTATCGGCCGGCGCCCGCGTCACGACGGACCCCGTCGATTCCGAACCGTTCGCGGGGGGGTTCCCGCCACTGACGCGCGGTCGACCATGGCAGGCCGGGCGCGCTAATATCGGGGACTTAGCGGTTCGCTAGGAGTTTCCCGCATTGCTCGACTCGATACCTCGGCCCGACAGGCCGCAAACGCGCCGCATTCTGTTTGCGAGCCTCATCGGTACAACCATCGAGTTCTTCGACTTCTATATTTACGCCACGGCCGCGGTGCTGGTGTTTCCCAGGCTATTCTTTCCCAAAGGCGATCCGGCCACGGCGTTGCTGCAGTCGTTGGCGACCTTCGCGCTGGCGTTCTTCGCGCGTCCCGTCGGATCGGCTTTGTTCGGACATTTTGGCGATCGCATTGGACGCAAGGCAACCCTGGTCACTGCCTTGCTGACCATGGGCGTATCGACCGTGTGCATCGGCTTGTTACCGACCTATGCATCCATCGGCGTGCTTGCGGCAGGACTTCTGGCGCTTTGCAGGTTGGGACAGGGCGTGGGTTTGGGCGGCGAATGGGGCGGCGCAGTGCTGCTGGCGACGGAAAACGCGCCGCCGGGCAAGCAGGCGTGGTACGGAAGCTTCCCGCAGCTCGGTGCACCCATCGGATTTTTGTGTTCCACCGGCGTGTTCCTGCTGATGAGCAATTACCTGACCGATGCGCAGTTGTTCAGCTGGGGCTGGCGTGCGCCGTTTTTGGCCAGTGCCGTGCTGGTATTGGTGGGGCTGTATGTGCGCCTGCAGCTCGTCGAAACGCCCGCATTCAAGCGCAGCATTGCGCAAGGCGAGCGAGTGCGCGTGCCCTTCATGGTCGTCTTTGCGAAATACCCTCGCGAGCTCGTATTGGGGACTCTGGGCGCAACGACCACCTTCGTTGTGTTCTATCTGATGACGGTATTCGCACTGGGTTGGGCCACCAGCGCGCTCGGTTTTGGCCGCCAGCAGTTCTTGATTCTGCAAATGGTCGGTGTGCTGTTCTTCGGTTTGACCATACCGTTCTCCGCAATCGTCGCCGATCGCATCAGCGAGCGCGTGATGCTGATGATTGCGACGATCATGATCATCGCCTTCGGTTTCGCTTTCCGGCCCCTGTTCTCCGGCCATAGTACGGTGAATGTCCTCGTGTTCCTGGCGCTCGGCTTTGCCTTGAGCGGCCTGACGTATGGACCGCTCGGCAGCGCTCTCGCAAACTTGTTTCCGACGGCGGTGCGCTACACGGGCACATCGCTCTCTTTCAATCTCGCCGGAATATTGGGCGCCTCGCTTGCGCCCCCGGTTGCGACCTTGCTGGCATCGCATTACGGCGTGGCCTATGTCGGGTACTATCTGTCGGCGGCCGGGCTCGTTACCTTGACCGCGTTGCTCCTCATCAAGGTTGATCAATAGAGCCACGGGAGAACTAGAATGACTTGGCAAGCTCCATCGCTCCTTTGCGTGGCATGCCTCTTTGCGGCCATCCACGCGAATGCGGCGGATGCATACGATGCGGCCGTCGCGCACGCGGGACGCAGCGCCGCGGATCTGAAACGCGATTCATTGGATCACCCGGCCGATATTCTGCGTCTCTCCGCCATCAAGCCGGGCATGCGAGTCGCTGATGTGCTCGCGGGCGACGGCTACTACAGCGAGCTGGCAAGTTACCTGGTGGGGCCGAAGGGCAAGGTCTTCATGATCAACAATGCCGCATTCGATCATTGGAGCGACGGCCCGCTGCAAGCGCGCTTGACGGCAGATCGCCTGGGCAATGTCGAGCATGAGACGCTCGATCTTAACCACATGAATCTCGAGCGCGGGAGTCTAGATGCGGTTTTCCTGATCAAGGTGTACCACGATTTGTATTGGGTGGATTCGGAAGGAGTCTGGCCGAAGATCGATACCAGCGGCGTGCTCGATCAGCTGGCGCGCGCGCTAAAGCCGGGCGGAGTCCTGCTGTTGGTGGATCACTCGGCAAAGGCGGGAAGCGGCAATAGCGCGGCATCCGCCTTGCATCGCATCGAAGAAAGCTACGCTATCAAGGACTTCGAGTCTCATGGCTTCAAGGTCATCGCCAAAAGCGATTTGTTGAGAACGCCGGACGACGCGCGCGATCAGGTGAGCTACAAAGGCCCCATGCTTGGCAAGACGGATCGCTTCGTGCTGGTGTTCCGCAAGGCCGCGCACTAGGCGCCGCCTCAGACGACGGAGTTCAACCAGCGAGTCAAGGCAGCCGCGTCCATCGCCCCCGACTGACGGGCGATTTCCTTGCCTGCACGGAAAACGAGCAGGGTCGGAATGCTGCGAATGTTGAAACGCGCCGCCGGCGCCGGTTCGTCTTGGGTATTCAATTTAGCGAAGCGCAATTTGGGTTCGAGTTGCTGCGCCGTTGCCTCGTAAAAAGGCGCCATGGCAATGCACGGGCCGCACCAGGGCGCCCAAAAGTCCACGACGAGAGGCAGATCGCTCCGTGTCAGATGCCGGTCGAAATTGACCTCTGTCAGTTCGATCGGTTTTCCTTCGAACAATGGGAAGTGGCACTTGGGACAGCGAGGCGCATCTTTCAATCGGTCGCCCGGCAAGCGAACCACCGAGTCACAATGACCGCAAACCACCTTGATACCTTCGTTCATCAAACAAGCCCGGCTTATTTGGGTTGCGCGACTAGGATGGCGAAGCTATCGGCGACGATGCTGGGGCGCGGATGCGGCTGCTCATCGGTCGCCGGCGGTGTTGGCCCCAGTTTCGCGGCGGCCAGGAAGATCTTATGGGTGGCCGGATCAAGCACCATGGTGCGTGCGCTTACCTGAGTGGTTACCGTCGCAAGGACCTTATATTCATCCGGTGTCTCTTCATGAATTACCGTCAGCGTGCCATCCATGCCGTTCGAACTGAATACCAGACCGAGATCGGTGTCGAACGCCGCGGCGTCCGGCCCGCTGCCGATCACGACTCGGGCGACTTGTTTGCCCGATACGGAATCCGTTACGGCCATGACTTGGTTCTTGCAGACGGAGAACAATCGGCGATGAACCGCGTCGAGCGCGAGACCGGTGGGATTCGCGCAGCCCGGCAGAGGCCAAGTTGCCTTGACGGCCAGCGACTTCGCGTCGACTACGACGAGCTTGCCCGGTTCCGTTTCGATGTTGACATACACGGTGCCTGCGGCGTCCGTGGCCATGAATTCCGGTGGGCCAGGAAGCGGGACGGTCGCCACGACCTGGAGCGACCCCGCATCGAGCACCGAGAGATTGGACGATGCGCCGTTGGCGGTAATAATGTAGTTGTGCCGCGGCTCGTACAGAATGGCATCCGGCTTCTTGCCGGAGACCGGTACCTCTTGAATGACCCGCAGCGTGTCGAGTTCGAACACCGAGACGGTGTCGCTGCGGCCATTGCTGGTGAAGCC
>PMMB01000219.1 GCA_003165495.1 Gammaproteobacteria bacterium
TTGGAGCGGGCGGAGGCCGAGCCCCTTGTCGAGCCGCGCGTTCAACACGCGTGATCCACGCCAAAGCGCGGTTTCTCGACAGCATCGCGCAGATTGAAGCGGCGAGTTGGAATTCCCTCGTCACGGATGGCCAGCCGTTCCTGCGCCACGAGTTTCTCCTGGCGCTCGAGGAATCCGGCTGCGCCGCGCCGCGTACCGGCTGGACCGCACGGCACCTCGTCATCGACGATGCGCAAGGGCTCACCGTCGGCGCGATGCCCTTGTACCGCAAGGGACATTCGCGCGGTGAATTCGTCTTCGATTTTTCCTGGGCCAATGCGTATGCGCAACATGGTCTGCCCTACTACCCGAAATTGCTGTCGGCCGTGCCGTTCACTCCGGTGCGCGGGGCGCGTCTTCTCATCAGCCCCACGGCCCAAGTCAAGGCCACGACGGACGTCTTGATCAAAGCGGCGATCGACTACGCGCGTAGCGAACAGCTATCGACCTGGCACGTGCTATTCCCCACGGATGATACTGCCGAGCGCTTGAGGTCGGCGGGATTGATCTTGCGCCGCGACTGCCAGTTTCATTGGTACAACCACGGCTACGAGTCGTTCGACGCCTTCCTCGCGGCGTTCACCGCCGAGAAGCGTAAAAAAGCGAAGCGCGAACGCCGGCGAGTCGCCGAGGCCGGCATCGAATTCGATACTCTTCACGGCGGCGACATGGATGATCGGTTGTGGGACATCGTGTACGCCTTCTATGCGGACACCTTCTACCGCCACGGCCACGAACCCTACCTGAATCTGAAATTCTTCAAGTTGCTGGCCGCCTCCATGCCGGATCGGCTGATGCTCAAAGTGGCGCGAATCGGTTCCGAGCGCATTGCCGTGGCCATATTTTTCGTGGGCGACGACGCCCTGTTCGGCCGCTACTGGGGCGCCGGCGGCAATTACCACAGTCTGCATTTCGAGACCTGCTACTACCAAGGAATCGAATACTGCATCGACAAGAAATTGCAGCGCTTCGAGCCGGGGACCCAGGGCGAGCACAAAGTGCCCCGAGGCTTCGTGCCGACGGTGATGAGTTCGGCGCATTTCGTCGTCGACCCACGGTTTGCCGCGGCCATTCGTGACTTTGCGGCGCGCGAGGCTCGGGGCGTCGATCGATACGCGGCCGATGTCAACGAGCATGTGCCCTACCATTGTGCACCCGATGAGGAATTGCAGCTCTGAGCAGACTCACCTGGTTGGGCGAACAGGCAGACCCCAACTGGTTTCCGCCGTTGGAGAATGCTTTGCGCGAGCCGCCGGGGCTGCTCGCAGCCGGCGGCGACCTGCGCCCGGCACGGCTGCTGGCCGCCTATGAACGCGGCGTGTTCCCCTGGTATTCGGCGCACCAACCGATACTTTGGTGGTCGCCGGATCCGCGAATGGTGTTGTACCCGAAGGAATTCCATTGCTCGCGCAGTTTGCGCAAGACGCTGCGCAACGGTCCCTTTACGTCGCGAGTGGACAGCGACTTTAGTGCGACCATTAGCGCCTGCGCGGCGCCGCGGCGCGGCGGGCCCGACACCTGGCTCAACAACGACATGATTGCTTCCTATGTACAACTGCACGAGCTGGGGTATGGCCACTCCATCGAAACCTATGAGAACGACCAACTGGTGGGCGGCTTGTACGGCATCCAGCTCGGCCAGGTGTTTTTCGGCGAATCGATGTTCAGCCTCAGGCGAGATGCCTCCAAGGTGGCGCTGGCGCGCCTTGTCGATGAGTGCCGCGCACGCGACATCCAGCTCATCGACTGTCAGGTGGCGAGCGGTCACCTGGCTTCCTTAGGCGCTCGCGAGGTCTCGCGCAGCCAGTTTGCGGCGCTATTGCGGCGTTACGCCCGGCGCCACCCAAGCGGCAGCTGGGCCGCCGCCGCCGCGTAAATTGCATTAGCAAGGGGCTTTATGCACAATGCGCCCGGTTTCCCGCATACCACAAGGACGCATGTCAAAAGAAGAGGCCATTCAATTCGAGGGTGAGGTCGTCGAGACCCTGCCCAATACGACATTTCGCGTCAAACTCAAGACCGGCCACCTCGTCACGGCCCATATTTCAGGCAAGATGCGAAAAAACTACATCCGCATTTTGACCGGAGACCAGGTCACCGTCGAGATGACCCCGTACGACTTGACCAAGGGCCGCATCGTCTATCGGGGCCGGTAAACCCAAGCGCCTAACTAGGCAAGAGTGCCGGCTGGTCCGCCGCACGGGTGTCGAGCTTGAGTTTCTCGCCGTCCTCGCTCAAGGTCACTTCCACATGTCCGCCGTTGACGAGTTTGCCGAACAATAGCTCTTCGGCGAGCGGCCGTTTGATGAATTCTTGAATGACTCGAGCCATCGGGCGCGCACCCATCTTCGGGTCGTAGCCGCGTTTGGCGATCCACCGGCGCGCCGGCTCATCCACTGAGATCGAGACACGCTTCTGTTCGAGTTGCGCCTCCGCCTCGATGAGCAGTTTGTCCACCACCCGCTCGATCGTGTCCTGATCCAGGCTGCCGAATTGGATGACCGAATCCAAACGATTGCGAAATTCCGGTGAAAACAAGCGCTTGATCGCCTCCATGGAATCCGGTCCGGTATCGGACTGAGTGAATCCGATGCTTGGCCGGCTCATTTCGAATGCCCCCGCATTGGTGGTCATCACAATGATGACATGACGGAAATCCGCCTTGCGGCCGTTATTGTCGGTGAGCGTGCCGTGGTCCATGACCTGCAGCAGTAGATTGAACACATCCGGATGTGCTTTCTCGATTTCATCGAGCAGCAACACGCAGTGCGGGTGCTTGGCGATCGCCTCGGTCAATAATCCGCCCTGATCGAATCCGACATAGCCCGGCGGCGCGCCGATGAGGCGCGATACCGTGTGCCTCTCCATGTATTCCGACATATCGAAGCGCACGAATTCCACGCCCATGGCGAGGGCGAGCTGACGGGTCACCTCGGTCTTGCCGACACCCGTGGGACCTGAGAACAGGAACGATCCCACCGGCTTGCGTTGATCGCCCAACCCGGACCGCGACATCTTGATGGCGGACGACAATGCCTCGATCGCCTTGTCCTGACCGAATATCGTCAATTTCAGATTGCGTTCCAAGTTCTTGAGCACGTCGCGATCCGATAGCGACACATTCTTCGGCGGAATCCGCGCGATGCGTGCCACCACATTTTCTATTTGCGTGACGGTGACGCTCGCGGCGCGTTTTTCCACAGGCTGCAGCCGTAAATTGGCGCCCGCCTCGTCGACGACGTCGATCGCCTTATCCGGCATGTGCCGATCGTTGATATGCCGCGCCGCCAACTCGGCCGCCGCGCGCAGCGCATCGTCCTCGTACTTGATGCCGTGATG
>PMMB01000353.1:0-204 GCA_003165495.1 Gammaproteobacteria bacterium
GCTGACCCATCGGGCAAATCCCCCGGCGGGAGGCCCCGATCAGGCGGGAGGCCCCGATCAGGCGGCCGGCGCCGATCAGGCGGGCGGCGCGGCAGATCCGGGAACCGGCAAGGGGTGAACCCGGTCCCAAAGGGAGTTCGGAACTTTGATTGGCCAGAGGCCGGTGGAGTAGAATGTGACTATGAATGCGACATCAGAATCTAG
>PMMB01000353.1:259-3535 GCA_003165495.1 Gammaproteobacteria bacterium
TTCGATGAGAAGATCGAGGACGGCGATTTCTGCGTCGAAAACCAGGGTGTGCAACTGCTGGTGGACCCGATGAGCGCGCAATACCTCATGGGCGCGGAAATCGACTACAAAGAGGACCTGCAGGGAGCGCAGTTCGTCATTCGTAACCCAAACGCGAAAACAACCTGCGGTTGCGGGTCTTCATTCTCAGCCTAAGAAAGCTGTCGAGTAGATGAGCGGCGGTCGTGTCGTGCCCGACGTGCTCGCCGCCGTCGATTTAGGCTCGAACAGCTTTCACATGGTCGTGGCGCGTTATTCGCACGGCCAACTCGTCATTCTAGATCGCCTCCGAGAAATGGTGCGTCTGGCCGCGGGCCTAGGCGACAGCGGCAGGCTGGACGACGCAGCCACGGAACGCGCATTGCGCTGCCTCGAGCGCTTCGGACAGCGGCTGCGGGCGATGCAAGCCGACAGCGTGCGTGTGGTCGGTACCAATGCGTTGCGCCGTGCCAAACGCAAGCGCTGGTTCTTGGAACGCGCCCGCGCCGCGCTCGGTCATCCCATCGAAATCATCTCCGGGCTGGAAGAAGCGCGACTGATCTACTCCGGTGTCGTGCATACCAGTCCCATGAGTCCGGATAAGCGGCTGGTGATCGACATTGGCGGGGGATCGACCGAGGTCGTGATCGGCGAGGGGATCAATCCCTTGCTGCTCGAAAGCCTGTCGGTGGGTTGCGTGGGTTTGAGCGCAATTTGCTTCGATGACGGCAAGATTTCCGAGAAGCGCTTCGAACGCGCGCGCACGGCAGTCAGGCTCGAACTCGAGCCGATACAAGAGGCTTACCGCAAGCTCGGTTGGCTGCAGGCGTTCGGCAGTTCCGGGACGGTGCGGGTTATCGGCGATGTGTTGCGCCGGCTCAATCCCGAATCGCCGCACATCACTCTCGACAACCTGCGCATCCTCGCCGAGCGAGTGATCGCGGCGGGCCATGTGGATGAACTCGATCTTGAGGACGTGGATGCCGAACGCGCCCCGGTGTTTCCCGCCGGGCTTGCGATTCTGCTGGAAATCGCCGAGAACTTCGGTATCGATCGGGTTCGAGTAACCGAAGGCGCCATGCGCGAGGGCCTGCTGTACGACCTGATGGGCCGCTTCACCGACGAGGACGCGCGCGTGCGCAGCGTGCGCGCCATGGAAATGCGCTGCCACGTCGATGGCCTGCAGGCGGATCGAGTCGAGGCGACGGCGGTTGCTCTGCTCGAGCAAGTCGAGTCCGAATGGGGTTTGGAAGACCCATTGGCGGAGTCCGTGCTGCGCTGGGCGGCGCGGCTGCACGAAACCGGCTTGGACATCGCTCACTCCAANNGATTTGCTGCCGCCGTGGGATCGTCTCGCGGAGTTTCTGATCGTGCTGCTGCGACTAGCGGTGTTGTTGCACCGGGGACGCAGTCCGCAACCTTTGCCGGAGGTGCAGCTGAGCGTCAAGGGCCGCACCGTGAATATGAAGTTCCCGCAAGGCTGGACGAAGGAGCATCCGCTCACTCTCGAGGATCTCGAGCAAGAGCGGCTGTACATGAAGGACGCCGGCTTTCGCCTGAATATCGTGTGAACCGCTTAACTCAAGCTCAAGCGTCGGTGAGCGGGACGCGTTCGTCGTACAGACTCAAGAGGCGTGTTTGAGCGCACAGATGAAGGGAGCCTTCGGCACGCGCATAGTGGCCCGTGGATTTCAAAACCCAAGCCTGAGTGTCGTCGGCCAGATACAGCTTCAAATCCTCGGCGACCCGCGATTGCAGCTCGGGCGCCTCCACCGGGAACGCGACCTCGATGCGGCGGAACAAATTCCTATCCATCCAATCGGCGCTTCCGCAGTAAATCTCACGCGTTCCGGCGTTCTCGAAATAATAGACGCGGGAATGTTCCAGGAAGCGGCCGACGATGGAGCGCACCTTGATGCGATCGGAGACACCCGGCACGCCGGGCAGCAAACAACACACGCCGCGCACGATGAGGTCGATGTCCACACCCGCGCGCGAAGCCCGGTACAGCGCTTGGATGACGGTCGGCTCGGTGAGTGCGTTGAGTTTTGCAATGATGCGGGCGGGCTTACCTGCACTGGCATGGGCGCTTTCCCGCTCGATCTTGGCCAGCAGCGCTTGATGCAGGCTGAACGGCGCATGCAGCAGCTTGCGTAGGCGAGGTACGCGGGTCAGTCCGGTGAGCTGCAGGAATATCTCGTGGATATCCTCGCCGATCGATTCGTCCGCCGTCATTAGACCGTAGTCGGTGTAGAGCCGCGCGGTCTTGGCGTGATAGTTGCCGGTGCCCATGTGACAGTAGCGCCGCAGGCCTTTTTCCTCGCGCCGCACGACCATCACGAGTTTCGCGTGCGTTTTGAAACCGAATACGCCGTACATGACGTGGGCGCCGGCCTCCTGCAGCTTGGTCGCAATGTCGATGTTCGCTTCTTCATCGAAGCGCGCGCGCAGCTCGATGATGACGGTCACGTCCTTGCCCGCCTGCGCGGCCTCGGCGAGCGCGTCGACGATGGTGGAATCGCTGCCCGCACGATACAGGGTCTGTTTGATGGCAAGCACCTGGGGATCGCTTGCCGCCTGTTTGATGAAATCCGTGACGGGGCCGAAGCCTTGAAACGGGTGATGCAAGAGCACGTCCCCGGCGCGCAACGTGGAGAACAGATCGCTGCCCATGCGCAGGCGCTCGGGTACGCTCGGCGCGAACGGCGTGTACTTGAGTTCCGTGCGGTCCACCAAATCGTACACGGCCATCAGGCGATTCAGGTTCACCTGTCCCGAAACCTTGTAAAGATCGTCGCTGCTGAGTCCGAATTGCGCCAGGAGAAAGTTGAGAATTTCGTCCGGACAGTCGTGCGCGGTTTCCAATCGAACCGCGTCGCCGAATCGACGCGAGGCGAGCTCGCCTTCGACGGCGCGCAGCAGGTCGTCGACTTCTTCCTGCTCGACGAACAAGTCGCTGTTACGCGTGACGCGAAACTGGTAACAGCCGCGCATATGCATGCCGGCAAACAGCTTGGAGACGAAGGCCTCGACGATGGTGCCCAAGAACACGAAGTTCCGGCTGCCGAGCTCATCGGGCAACTTGATCAGGCGCGGCAGGGAACGCGGGGCCTGCACAACAGCGAGGCCGCTGTTGCGGCCGAATCCGTCCTCGCCTTCGACCACCACCGCGAAATTCAAACTCTTGTTGAGTATTTTCGGGAACGGCCGCGCCGGGTCCAGAGCCAGCGGGCTGAGCACGGGCTCCACCTCCCGGCT
>PMMB01000353.1:3573-5196 GCA_003165495.1 Gammaproteobacteria bacterium
TTCAGTTGTTCGGGCACCGGCAATCCGTCCGGGCCTCCCTGTACAGCACCGGCCTCCAACAGTTCTTTGAGACTGGCGACGCGGATCTCGAAGAATTCGTCGAGGTTCGCGCACGAGATGCACAGAAACCGCACTCGTTCGAGCAGCGGAATGCGCCTGTCCTTGGCCTGCTCCAAGACGCGCTGATTGAACTCCAGAAACGAGAGTTCGCGATTTATATACAGGTGCGGCGTTTGGAGATCAGCGTCGTTCATGCTGCGAAGTCTGGTGCCCGGCGTGTGACAGTGTGATGAAACATCGGTGCTAGGCGCCGGTTACGCGGGCGGCGGCGCCGTGCAAACCATGCGAAGACCGAGCGCCGCGGTGGTCGCGACGCGGTTCGGTGCCACTAATTGCGCCAGTGTTTCGACGAGTGCGGCATTGTGCGCGCCGCCGCCGCATACGTACAGCGCGGCGCCGGGGGCGTGCCTGCGGGGCGCAAAGGCCGTGGCGCTGGCGGCGATGATCCGCAAAGGCGACACATCGAAGTCGACGAGGGCCGCATCGATGGCGTCCATGCTGGTTCCGGACATCAGGCTGAGATAGAAGCCCATTTGCAGCGCTAAGTCTGTTTTAGAGTCAGTTGATCGAGGAATCGTTGAGGATGGAGGAGCGGCTGAACACACTGCTTGCCAGGGGTTCGGTGGCGAGCGGGCCGGCGGCGGCGCTGGGAGCGGTGCTGGGATAAGTGTGCTGCGGCGACAAATCGGCGAGCAGCGGCGCGGCCAGAGTATGGAATTTCTGCAGCATATCCGCATGCAGCGGTTCGGCACCCGGCAATTGCACGGTCTGCGGATTCTTGTGCACGCCGTTCACGAGGTATTCGTAATGCAGGTGAGGACCCGTTGCGAGTCCGGTCATCCCGACGTAGCCGATGACGTCGCCCTGTTGCACGTGTGTGCCGACGCGAATGTACTTGGCAAAGCGCGACATATGACCATACAGGGTCGACACGCTGTTGGTATGGGCCAGCACCAGTGCATTGCCATAGCCGCCTCGCTGTCCCGCAAAGCTGACTCGCGCATCGCCGGCCGCGTGCACGGGCGTGCCGGTCGGCGCCGCATAGTCCGTGCCCATGTGTCCTCGAATGCGGTTCAAGATGGGGTGCATGCGATGCGGATTGAACACCGAGCTGACCCGGGTGAAGTCGACGGGCGCCCGCAGGAGTGCCTTGCGCACGGCTAAGCCGTCGGGAGTGTAGTAGCCGGCGCTGCGCGAATCATCCGCGACGAAGCGCACCGCCCGATACACCTTCCCCGCGTTGATGAACTCGGCCGCCAGCACCTCGCCGTCACGAAGGTATTTCCCGTTTTGGTAGATTTGCTCGTACACGACGGTGAAGCGATCGCCCTCGCGGATTTCGAGCACGAAGTCGATATCCCAGGCAAATACATTGGCTAGTTTCAGCGCCACGGTGTCGGAGATATCGGCTGCCCCGGCTGCCTGAAACAGTGACGAATCGATGGTGGCGGCGGCGGTGCGAATCCGCGTCTCAACCGGACTGTCGATGATCTTCGCCGTGAAGCCGGCATTCTCACGCACGACTTTGAGGGTTTGGGTTTCGCTCACCTTGCGCGTGAGTTC
>PMMB01000068.1 GCA_003165495.1 Gammaproteobacteria bacterium
GGCATATTCCAATTACAATTTGATCGCGAGAATCCGTGCCAATTAGTGCGCGTGACCTTACCCCCCGACATCGATTTGTTTCCCGAGATCAGCGGCAGCCAACATCGTTGCACCATCCGATTTTTGAATTGGCATGATGCCACCAGCCGCCCCGTACACGTCGAAGTGGATGTGCCGTTTCATTTGACGTGCTGCGCTTGAATCAGGACACGCGTCTCGATGCCAACGATAGTTAAATGTCCTACCTGCCGACGGCCGGTGCAATGGTCGCCTGCATCGGTATATCGACCCTTCTGTAGCGATCGCTGCCGGCTCATCGATCTCGGCGCATGGTTCAATGAACAACACAAGATTCCGGACGAATCGGCAACCGCAACCGATGAATTGCCTCCGGATTCGTCCGAGGAATCGTAAACCTTGCAGCCCGAGTTTTGGCACGAACGCTGGCGGACAGGCCAAATCGGTTTTCATCAATCCGCAGTGGACCGGCATCTTGAGCGGTACTGGCCGGATCTTGGAGTCGCGAGCCACAGCCGCGTGTTCGTCCCTTTGTGCGGCAAGAGCGTCGATCTGCTGTGGCTGCGTGAGCGAGGTCATTCCGTGGCGGGCGTGGAACTGTCCGCCGTTGCGCTGGAATCGTTGTGCATGGAGCACGGCATTCCCGCGAAGCGCCGGCTACTCAATGACTTCGAGGTCTATGAGGCTGAGAATCTTCGACTGTACTGTGGTGATTTTTTTGCGCTCACGCCGGAGCTACTCGGCTCGGTCCCTGCCCTTTACGACCGCGCAGCGCTGATCTCTTGGAAACCAGAACTGCGTGAAGCGTATGTGGCGCAAGTCACTGCTCTGACAAGCCCCGGTACGCAAACCCTCTTGATCACCCTGGAGTACCCGCAAGCCCAAATGTCGGGGCCACCCTTCTCCGTGGGTGCCGGTGATGTCAACCGCTTGTATGCCCGCAATCACGCGATTCAAGAGCTTTCCAAGCACGACGTCTTGGCGAACGAACCGAGGCTACGCTCGCGCGGGGTTACTCAATTGTACGAGGTCTGCTACCGGCTTACCCGGTTGCAATAAACTTCATTCCCCACGATCCTCGAAATATAGAAGGCTCAAACCCCATGGCCGACGCTCGCAATTCCGGACGCTACTTGGCGCCCGCGCTGGTGGCCTGCGCCGTGGCTGGCGCGTCCCACGCAGCGGAACTGACGATCGATCGCCTGTTTGATGCCCCGGCATTGGCGGGGCCCACCGTCGTCGGATTGAAAATATCTCCTGACGGCTCGCGCGTGACCTATCTGCAAGGCAAACCGGAGGATAAGGATCGCCTGGATCTCTGGGAGTACAACATTCGAGAAGGTCGCGCGCGTGTTCTGGTCGATTCCAAAGCGTTGCTGCCGGCCGCGGAGAAGCTATCGGATGAGGAGTTGAGCCGGCGCGAACGGCAAAGAACCGCGGGCCTGTCCGGGATCTTGGAATACTCCTTCGCGCCATCGGGCCGCGCCTTGTTATTTCCGCTCGGCGGCAATCTCTACTACTGCGATCTCGCCAAACCCGCGAAGGACGCGGTGGTGGAAATCAACCACTCGAACGGCGTGGCATCGGACGCGATGATTTCACCGGCCGGCGGCTACGTCGCCTTCGTTCGCGATCAGAATCTTCATATATTTGACATCGCGAAACGCCAAGGAAAGGCGCTGACGACTGATGGCGGCGGTCCCATCAAGAACGGTATGGCCGAATTCGTCGCCCAGGAAGAAATGGACCGCACCACCGGCTACTGGTGGGCGCCCGATGATCGGCATATCGCGTTCGCACGCATCGATGAAACTCCCGTCAAAGTCACCGAGCGCTTTGAGATCGCAGCCGATAATGTCGCCACCTTTGCACAGCGTTACCCCGCTGCCGGCGGTCCCAACGTTTTGGTGCGGCTCGGGGTGACCGATGTTCAAAGCGGAGCAGTCACCTGGATCGACTTAGGCAGCGAGACTGACATTTACCTCGCGCGTGTCAACTGGCTGCCGGACGGCAAGACACTGGCGATTCAGCGGGAGAGCCGCGACCAGCGAAGGCTGGATCTGCTGTTTGCCGACATCGAAACAGGCCGGAGCCGCGTCGTGCTGACTGAAACCAGCAAATCGTGGATCGAGCTGCGCAATGAGCTGTCTTTCCTCACCCAATCGCGTGAATTCATTTGGGCGTCGAGCCGCGACGGTTTCGAGCACTTGTACTTGTACGACTACGAGGGCCATTTGTTGAGACAGCTCACGGGCGGTGCGTGGAACGTGGACGATTTTAGAACGCGGGCCATCAAGGGCATCGATGAGAAAAATCGTTTGGTATATTTCACTGCCACCCAGAAAAGCCCCACGGAGCGGCAGTTCTATAGCACCTCATTGGATACGCGGGATCCGCAAAAGATCGATCGCATCTCGCAAGACGACGGCTTGCACAGCATCACCATGTCACTCGATGCTAGCTTTTACGTCGATAACTTCACCAGCAGCACGCAACCCCCGCAAGTCAGCTTGCATGCCGCTGACGGTACGCTCGTCGCGCAGGTGCTTCAGAATGCTTTGAATGCGCAGCATCCTGACGCACCCTATCTGGCGGACAATGCGGTTCCCGAGATCGGCGCTCTCATCGCCGCCGACGGGCAGACGCTGTATTACCGGCTGTTCAAGCCCCTGCACTTCGATCCGAACAAGCGTTACCCCGCTATCGTGGATGTTTACGGCGGCCCGGGCGTACAGAGGGTTCTCGACAACTGGACAGGCAGCTCATTCACGCAAATTCTGACGCGCGCCGGCTACGTCGTGTTCCAGCTGGACAACCGGGGCAGCGCCTTCCGAGGTACCGCTTTCCAAGCACCCATTCACGACAAGCTGGGCGATGTCGAAGTGGCCGATCAAGTGCAGGGCGCGCGCTGGCTTGGCTCGCAGGGATTCGTGGATCCCTCGCGCATCGGTGTGTGGGGCTGGAGCTACGGTGGCTACATGACGCTGATGTTGATGTTCAAAGCCCCGGACGTGTTTCGCGCCGGCGCCGCGGGCGCACCCGTGACCGATTGGGGCCTCTATGATACGCATTACACCGAGCGCTATCTTGATCGACCTCAGGACAATGCTGCTGGCTATGCGGCCAGTTCCGTACTGCCCTATGCGAAAGATCTCAAAGGCAAGCTCCTGGTGATGCACGGCATGGCGGATGACAATGTGCTATTCCTGCACAGCACCAAGCTATTTCGCAAGCTGCAGGACTTGGGAAAGCCCTTCGATGTCATGGTTTATCCCGGGGCGAAGCACGGGCTCACGCGCCAGCAGGATGGCCGGCATGCTTACGCGACAATCAAGCGGTTTTTTGATGAGAACTTGCGTCCGTAAGGGAGGCTGGTGCGCCTTGATGGCCCCCGGGAGCGCCGACTAACAGGAATTACTCGCAAAGCTCGCTCAAACCACTGGCACCCAGAGCCCACGCCTGCTCAAGTCCGATTCCACACGCAAATACCGGCACAGGAAGCGAGTCGCACAACGCGGCAAGCTCCTCATCTGCAAGCACGTCGCGTATGACCAGGAAATCCGCGCCGGCACTCGCCGCCGTAACTCCGTCTTCGGCACTCGCGCACAGCACACCGCGAAGCCGACCGTCAGAGGTGTCTTCGGCACCGACGGTTGGGTGCCCCAGCCCACTTAAGTCGCTGACGTCGTAGTACGGCGTGGATATCTGGGTGAGCCGCTCCGGCAATCGCAACGCCGCCACGATCGGTTTATCCGCCGGCAATAGATCCGCCGTGGCCAACTCATCTTGTGCACACCACCGCAGCGCTTGCCCGTCGAGTCCCCGAGGATCCCCGCTGTAGCGCCGCACGACCCAAACATCGAGAAGGACTGCGCGGGTCGGATAGGCGTGGCGCACACGAATCAGGGGCCGGGGTACCGCAATAGCGATGCCGATTTCTTCGCGCAGTTCCCGCGCGAGTCCCGTCACGCGATCCTCGCCAGGTTCGAGTTTTCCGCCGGGGAACTCCCACCCGCCAGCCAGATGCTTGCCGATGGGCCGCTGGGCGATCAGCACGCGGCCGGCCGCGTCGAGCACCGCGCCGGCGACGACGTGAATCACTGCGCGGCGGTTGTCGGGACTCAACCGCTCGCTTGCTGCAAAGCGCCGTGACAGTGCTTGTACTTGCGGCCGGAGCCGCAGGGGCACGGTTCGTTGCGTCCTACCTTGGGCACCTGGCGCACGAATGGCGCGGCCGGGGGAGCGCTCGAGCGCGGATCCATTTCCATGACATTGCCGCCGGAATTCGTCGGGTCGCCGCCACCGGAGTCGCTTAAGGCGGGCATGGCTTGAATCGGCGAAATTGCTTCGGCGTGTTGCGCATGCAGCGCGCGGGCCAGCCGGTGCTGCCGCTCGAGCTCTTCGCGCTCGATCTCGGCCTGGCTGCGCACTTGAATCTTCGACACCGTGGTCACCGTGTCGAATTTGATGCGGTCCAGCATTGCGGAAAACAATTCAAACGCCTCGCGCTTGTATTCCTGCTTCGGATTTTTCTGCGCATAGCTACGCAAGAAAATGCCCTGCCGCATGTAATCCATCGCGGCGAGATGTTCACGCCAGTGCTGATCGAGGGTGCGCAGCATCACCTCTTTTTCGATGTAGCGCATGACTTCCGCGCCGACACTGGTCTGCTTCCGGTCGTAGGCCTCCTCGAGGGCGGCGACGATTTTGTTGCGTAGGCCCGAACCGTCGCCGGCCTCTTCGGCCTTCACCCAGGCGTCGATGGCGAGCACTGGACCAAAATCCCGCTCGATTGCTTGGGCCAAGCCGGGTACGTCCCACTGCTCTTCAGGCGCACCGCCCGGTACATACTGATCCACCAACTGTGCGACCACGTCCTCGCGGATGCCTTTGACGGCCTCGGCCACATCCTCCGCGCTCATCAGGTCGGTGCGCTGTTGGTAAATCACACGCCGCTGATCGTTCGCGACATCGTCGTATTCCAGAAGCTGTTTGCGGGCATCGAAGTTGTGCTGCTCGACCCGTCGCTGTGCCCGCTCGATCTGGCGCGTCAGCATGCCGCTTTCGATGGCCTCGCCCGCTTTCATGCCCACCCGGGTCATGAGCGCTTTCATGCGCGTCGGGTCGCCGAAAATACGCATCAGATTATCTTCGAGCGACAAGTAAAAGCGGCTCGAGCCTGGATCGCCTTGACGGCCGGAACGGCCGCGCAATTGATTATCGATGCGCCGTGATTCATGGCGCTCGGTCCCTACAATGTGCAGACCGCCGGCGGCCAGCACTTGTTCGTGCCGTTTGCGCCAGTCGTCGTGAATTTGTTTCAGCTCCGTCTCGTTGGGATTTTCGATGGCGTCGATTTGCGTCTGCGGACTGCCGCCGAGCACGATGTCCGTGCCGCGGCCCGCCATGTTGGTGGCAATCGTGATCGCACCGGGCCGGCCGGCCTCAGCGACGATGTGCGCCTCACGCTCATGCTGTTTGGCGTTGAGTACTTCGTGAGGGATCTTCGCACCCTGCAGCAGCTTCGCAAGCCGTTCCGACGTTTCAATCGACGTCGTACCCACCAGCACCGGCTGACCGCGCTTTACGCATTCCTCGATGTCCTCGAGGATTGCCTGAAATTTATCGTGCTCGGAGAGAAATACCAAATCGGATTTATCAATGCGGATCATCGGTTTGTGGGTGGGGATCACCACCACTTCGAGACCGTAGATCTGCTGAAATTCGAAGGCCTCTGTGTCCGCGGTGCCCGTCATGCCGGACAATTTCGAGTACAACCGGAAATAATTCTGGAACGTGATGGACGCGACGGTTTGGTTTTCCTCGCGGACCTTGACGCCCTCTTTGGCCTCGACCGCTTGATGCAGACCGTCGGACCAGCGTCGCCCCTGCATGGTACGGCCGGTAAACTCATCGACGATGATCACCTCGCCCTGGCGCACGATGTACTCGACATCGCGCTTGTACAACGCATGCGCGCGCAGCGCCGCGTTCAAGTGATGCATCAGGCGAATATTGGTGGCGTCATACAAGCTTTCGCCATCGCGCAACAGGCCGATCTCCGCCATCAACTCTTCGACCTTTTGATGGCCGTCTTCGGTGAGCGTCGCCTGCTTGGTCTTCTCATCGACGGCGTAGTCGCCGGGACCGTCTTCCGCCTTCTGCCGGGTCAAGCGCGGGATCAGCGCGTTGATCTTGATGTAAAGCTCGGTGCTTTCCTCCGCAGGACCCGAAATGATCAAAGGCGTGCGCGCCTCGTCGATCAAAATCGAATCGACTTCGTCGACGATGGCGAAGGACAATTTGCGTTGTACGCGATCCTCCAACCGGAACGCGAGGTTGTCGCGCAGATAATCAAAACCGAATTCATTGTTGGTGCCGTAGGTCACGTCGCAGGCGTAGGCCGCGCGCTTCTCATCGGACGATTGGGCGTTCTTGATGACGCCCACTTCGAGACCCAGAAAGCGGAACACCGGGCCCATCCACTCCGCGTCGCGCTGCGCCAGATATTCGTTGACGGTGACGACGTGCACGCCCTCGCCGGTGAGGGCGTTCAGGTACGCCGGCAGGGTGGACATCAGCGTCTTACCCTCGCCCGTGCGCATTTCCGCGATTTTGCCGGTGTGCAGCGCGAGGCCGCCGATCAACTGCACGTCGAAGTGACGCAGGCCCAGTTTGCGGCGCGACGCTTCGCGCACCAAGGCAAAGGCCTCGGGGACTAGATCGTTCAGCGAGGTGCCGGCGGCGAAGCGCGCCTTGAGTTCCCGCGTCTTGTCGGGAAATTGCGCATCCGTCAGAGAGCTGATGCTCGCCTCGAGGCCGTTCACCGCCGCGACGGTGCGGCTCAGCTCCTTCACCAGGCGCTGATTACGGCTGCCAAATACTTGCGTCAGAAGCTTCCACACGCGAGGGAGTCCCTTGAGAAAACTGGGTATTGTACGGATAGACCGGAAGAGCGGGAAATCGTTTCGAAAGCAGGCGCGGGCACCAAGCGCGGCCGCCGGCCTTAAGGCTTAACGATCCTCGCCGATAAAGCGCAGCGGATCGACCTGGGTGCCGTTTTTCAGCACTTCGAAGTGCAGGTGGGGTCCGGTGGAGTGGCCGGTAGAGCCCATCAATGCGACCTCTTGGCCCTTCCGAACCATGTCGCCCTGCTTGACCAAGACTTTTTCGTTGTGGCAGTAGCGCGTGGCCAATCCATTGCCGTGATTGATCTCGACCATTTCGCCGAAGCCAGAGCGATCGCCCGCGAAGGTCACCAGACCCGCAGCAACCGACGTCACCTTAGTACCTGCGGGACCGGCAAAGTCGAGGCCCTTGTGCACGGCGGAATAACCGGTAAAAGGATCCGCGCGGCGGCCGAAATAGGATGAAATCCATCCGTCCTGTACCGGTCGGCCCTCGGGATACACCTGCTTATTGAGTTCTCGCGTCAGGATCAGGTTCTCGAGCACGCCCAATTGCTGCTCGCGGCTGGATAACTGGGTCTGCAGGTCATCGACCATGGTGGTGAGGTTCGGGATTTGCGCCGGCTGGCCGTCCGCGCCGCTCTCAGAGCCGCCCAAGGCCGGAGGGTTGCCGAAGTCGAATTCGCCGTCGTCGATCTTGGCCATGCGGGTCAGGCGTTTGCCCAAAGCGTTCACCCGGATGACATTGGCGTTCATCTGGCCAACGCGCATGGCCAAGGCATTGACCTTTTCCTGTAGGCCACGCTTAAGGGCTTCGATCTGCGTTTGTTGCCGCAACAGGTCGGCCGACCAATTACCCAACTGATTGATAAGATTGGTGGTACCGTGACGCGCCCCTAGACCCACCCCTATGGAAAACGCGCCGCCCACGATGCCGAGCACGATAAGCGCAGCCGCCGCCACAACCACGGGGTGACGCAGGTCAAACTGTTTTACCCGTCCCGACTTGCGGCCGACAAAAATGACATTCATAAGGATGATTCTTCCAAGGCCGTCATCGTGCTTGAAACCAGTGCATTTCGTCCTGCGGAAGATGGAGACTATGCCCGAGCGGTGCCTGTAGACTATGCAGAAAATTGACTCAAAACAAGGATTTCCGCACGGTTTTCCGATGCAGTTCACCCTTCAATTTTCCCGTTGCAATGCAAAATCCTAGGATCGTCAGTGACTTATTGTCACGAACTGGAAACAAGCTTACTGCGCTCAAAGTAAGGTCGCTGGAACGATCTTTGGTCGTTGAGCAGGTTCGCGCGGCTCTGCCAGCCCGGCTGGCCCTGGCGGTAGCCAGCGCCGGTATCGAACAGGGACGACTGACCATCGGAGTCGTTGGCGCGGTGTGGGCCTCACGCCTGCGGTATTTGACAGAATCTGTCCGAAAGCGAGTTGCGGCATCAACGGGTGTAGCCGTCGTCAGCGTGCGAGTGCGCGTGGTACCGCCGGGGCCCAGCGCCTAGTCAACTTGGAATTACTACTTAGGCCCGCGCCGCAGCCGCAGCCACGTAGGAGATTGGCGCGTCGGCCAGACTTTCGAAGGTCACTTCCTGCCACGCGCTCTGCTTGTTGATGAGCGTTCGCAGCAGCTTATTGTTCAGCGCATGCCCCGACTTGTAGCCGCTGAATTCACCGATCAGGCTGTGTCCCAAGAGGTACAGGTCGCCGATCGCGTCGAGAATCTTGTGTTTCACGAATTCATCTTCGTAGCGCAAGCCATCTTCGTTCAGCACGCGATAGTCATCGAGCACGATGGCGTTATCCATGTTGCCGCCGAGCGCCAGATTGCGTGCCCGCAGGCTTTCCAAATCGCGCATGAAGCCAAACGTGCGCGCGCGGCTTATCTCGCGTAAGAACGACGTCGTGGAAAAATCCATCGAAGCGACTTGGGAATGCTTTTTAAACGTCGGATGATTGAATTCGATCTCGAAGTTCACTTTAAAGCCATCATATGGGTCGAAGCGCGCCCACTTGTCGCCGTCATCGACCTGCAAACTTTCGAGGATGCGAGTGAAGCGCTTCGGAGCCTTTTGCTCCTCGATGCCCGCCGACTGCAAAAGGAACACAAAGGGTCCGGCGCTGCCGTCCATAATCGGGACTTCACCGGCACTCACCTCAACCAATGCATTGTCGATGCCGAGCCCAGCGAGGGCTGACAGGAGGTGCTCGACGGTGGACACTTTGACATCGCCCTTATGCAGGGTCGTACCCATCGTGGTGTCGCCGACATTCTCGGCACGCGCCTTGATATCGACCGGGTGATCCAAATCCGTGCGGCGAAACACGATGCCGGTGTCCGGCAGCGCCGGCCGCAGGGTCATCAGGACCTTCTTCCCCGTATGCAACCCCACCCCCGTGGCGCGCATCGAATTCTTGAGTGTTCGCTGATTCAACATCTAAATGGAAACCGGACTATGTTAATACCGGCAAAGGTACCATACCGCGGACCCCGCCCTGTAGAACGTCGGCCCAAACCGGCGCTCCGGAGAATCCAATCCCCGCGGGCGCCAAAGCCTGGAATGTCAACTATTGCAAAGCTAATCCGCCTGTCGGCGTAAAAATGCCGGGATATCCAGCAAATCCTCCGACTCTACTTCCGCGCGCAGACCGTCGCCCACGGCGCGTTGCCGCTGTACCGTCGGCTTGTCCAACATGGCGTAATCACTGGGTGCCATCGGCGATTTGGGACGTACCATCCGCATGGTAAGCGGTGGCGCGATCGTCGCCGCGGTGACCGGCTGAGGGGCGACCCGCGCCACGGGCTTACCCAGACCGGTGGCCACGACCGTGACCCGTATCTGGTTGGCCATGTCGGGATCGATCACCGTCCCCACCACCACAGTCGCATCGTCGGAAGCGAATTGCTTGATGACATTGCCCACTTCCTGGAATTCACCGATGGACAAATCCATGCCGGCGGTGACATTGACCAAGATGCCTTGAGCGCCCGAGAGATTGATGTCCTCGAGCAGCGGACTGGAAATCGCCGCCTCGGCCGCTTCGCGCGCCCGATCGTCGCCCGCCGCACTGCCCGAACCCATCATGGCCATGCCGGTTTCGGACATCACAGTACGTACGTCGGCAAAGTCGACGTTGATCAGCCCCGGTCGGGTGATGAGTTCCGCAATCCCCTGCACCGCTCCCTGCAGCACGCAGTTCGCCGCCTTGAAGGCGTCGAGCAGCGTGGTGCTGCTGCCCAGTACCGACAATAG
>PMMB01000147.1:0-2452 GCA_003165495.1 Gammaproteobacteria bacterium
CATACGCTGGAGAAACTCTGGTGTTTGAAGCCTTTTAAGGCGCTCGTGCTCGATCGTCGATATTGGACGTTCCATCGGCATAGCGTCGCCCGCGCATTCGCACTGGGCCTGTTTATCGCCTTTATTCCGCCCACGCCCCTGCCGGTGCACCTTGTGACCTGCGTCATACTCGGGGTGCTGTTTCGGTTGAACCTACCGGTGCTTTTCGCCACGGTATTCGTCAGTAATCCTTTCACCTGGCTGCCGCAGGTGGCCGGCTCGATCTGGGTCGGCGCGAAACTCATGGGAATGGATCTGATTCCCTTCCTGCATGAACTGCATCATCGGCACCTGTGGGCGCAAGTCAAGCAATTGTGGACGCCGCTGCTGCTCGGAGCGCTGGTTCTAGGATTGGTCGCGGCCGGAGCCGGCTATGTGCTGGCGCAATGCATATGGCGCGCGCGCGTCCGCTATCGTCTGCGGCGTAGGCGCGCCCGATCAAGCGGCTGCGGCACCGCGCTCGACTAGAATTCCGTCAGCCAGGACCAGCACGCGATCGAGCCGCGCCGCCAATCGTTCATCGTGGGTCACGATGACGAGACTGGTGCCGAGTTCGCGATTGAGTTCCAGCATCAATTCGAACACCTGTGCCGCGTTCCTGCCGTCGAGGTTGCCGGTAGGTTCGTCGGCCAACACCAGTCTCGGTTGAGTTACGAGGGCGCGAGCCACCGCGGCGCGCTGCCGTTCGCCGCCGGAGAGTTGGGAGGGGCGATGCGTGAGGCGTTCTGCCAGTCCAACTCGCGCCAACAGAGCGCTTGCACGTTCCCTGGCGGCGCGCGGATTCATTCGCCGCACCAGGAGCGGCATGGCGACATTTTCGAGCGCGGTGAATTCCGGCAGCAAGTGATGGAATTGATAGACGAATCCAACGGCGCGATTGCGCAAATGTCCGCGCTCGGTATCGTTCAATCGATTCATTGCGGATCCGGCGATCTCCACCGTACCGCCGGTCGGCAAATCGAGTCCTCCCAACAACTGCAAAAGCGTCGTCTTCCCGGATCCCGAGGCACCGACGATGGCAATGCGCTCGCCGGCACGGACGCTGATGGACGCTGCTCGAAGCACCTGGATTTTCACATCGCCCTGGACGAACTCCTTGGCAAGATCCTTGCCCAGGAGCACCACCTCATCTGAATTCGACATCGGCGTTTCCTTCCTCAATCGTTTCGCAGCGATTCTGCGGGCAATAAGCGTGCGGCGCGCGCCGCCGGATACAGGGTGGAGAGGCAGGCGAGAACGAATGCGAAACCACAGATGCGCACTACGTCGGTCGCCCGCACGCGGGCCGGTAAGTCGCTCATGAAGTACACGCGCGCGTCCAAGAACTTGAACCCGACGATGCTTTCGAGTCCGTGCACCAAATCCTGCAAGTTCACGGCGACCACGACGCCGAGCAGCACGCCGAAGCCGATGCCGAGCAGCCCGATCAAACTGCCTTGCACGATGAATATCGTCATAATACTGCCGGGCGAAGACCCGAATGTGCGCAAGATGGCAATGTCGCGGCGTTTGTCCTTCACCACCATGACCATGGTCGATACGATGTTGAACGCGGCAACGGCCACCATCAGCGACAGAATGAAGAATAGTATGCGTTTGGTGATCGAGATCGAACGAAAGAAATTGGCGTGTTCGTTGGTCCAATCCTGGACCTCCAAATCGCCGCCTATCGAGATGGCGGCGGCGCGCGACACTCGCGGCGCGGCATACATGTCGGCAAGGCTCAGGCGAATACCCGTTACATCGTGGCCCATACGCAAAAGCTTTGCGGCATCTTGCATGGCAACGATGGCGATCCGCCGATCATATTCATACATGCCGATGGAAAGGATGCCGATCACCACGAACGCGCGCATTCGCGGGATCACGCCGACCGGAGTGACATCGCCCAATGCCACCAGCAACACCACGCGATCGCCGACTTTCGCGCCGAGTTCCTCAGCCAGCGCTGACCCTAGTATTACTCGATACTTGCCTTCGGCTAGATCACTCATCCGGCCGCTCGACAAATGCGGACCCAAATCGACGACGCGCCGCTCCGCGTCCGGCAATACGCCGCGCAACAGCACGCCGGACGACTTGTTGCCATGGATCAGCATGCCTTGTTCTTCGATGTACGGCGCCGCGCCCACAACGCCCGGGAAGCGCTCGAGCTTCTCGAGATCCGGCCGCCAGTTCGGGATCCGCCCTTCGAGTCCGGAAATCGTCGCATGCGCCGTCAGGCTCAAGATTCGCGTTCGCAGCACTTCTTCAAAGCCGTTCATAACCGACAACACCACAATCAACACGGCCACACCCAGGCCTAATCCGAATATCGCGATGCCGGCGATCAGAGACACGGAGCCGCGCTTGGGCGATGCGCGCAGATACCGCAATCCTACGAATCCCTCGTACCAGTAACGCATCAATCGTA
>PMMB01000147.1:2457-17520 GCA_003165495.1 Gammaproteobacteria bacterium
GGTCGCGACGAGCGTCAGAATCAACGCGGCTATTCCGATCCTCACTACGTCGCCCGCGTGCACTTCACTCGGAAGCCCCGATATGTAATACACATCCGGGTCCATGAAATGAAACCCGAACGATTGTTCAAGGAAAGGCACGATGACGTCCACGTTGCAGGCAAGTAGCAGACCCATGACGACGCCAAGGGCGGCGCCGATCCAACCGATGAGCACGCCTTGCGTCATGAACACCGCAATGACGCCTCGGGGACTCAACCCGAGAGTGCGGAGGATCGCGATATCCGTGCGTTTGTCGTTCACCACCATG
This sequence comes from Gammaproteobacteria bacterium, assembly GCA_003165495.1. Lineage (GTDB taxonomy): Bacteria > Pseudomonadota > Gammaproteobacteria > Steroidobacterales > Steroidobacteraceae > Bog-1198. The sequence continues at coordinate 2,768 of PMMB01000147.1, forward strand.
ACCAGCGTCGCCACTATGTTGAACACGGCAACGGCGACGATGAGCATCAGGATCAACCCCATCATGGTCTTTTCAATGCGTATGGCGCGAAAATATGCCTCGTTGTCCTGAGTCCAATCGCGCACCTGCAAGCTTGGGCCGAGCCGCGCGGCGGCGCTTCGCGCCAACTCCGGCGCCTTCAGCACATCGAAGAATTTGAGTCGAATCCCGGTCGGACCGTCGAGGCCTCGAAAGGCCTCGGCATCCTGTAGATTGACGAGCGCCAATACGCTGTCGTGCTCTTGCAGCCCGACCTCGAAAATACCCACGACATGGAAATCCCGCAGACGCGGCACGATCGCATCGCTCGTACCGGCGGCGGATGCAGCGTTGCCGGGGATCATGACCGTCACCTGGTCGCCCACGCCCACTTGTAGCTGGTAGGCCAGCATGCGGCCCAGGATGATCCGATTTGTCCCCGGTTCGAGGTCGCTGAGCTTACCCTCGTGCATCGAATCCGCAATGGATGACACTTGGGGTTCAAGCGTGGGATCGATACCGCGGACGATGGCGCCGCTCATCGCCGGCGGCCGGCTCAACATCGCATCGGTATCGAGGAACGGGGCTGCACCCACGAGACCCGGCGATCCCAGCAGCTGCTGAATGCGGGGACGCCAATCGCTGATCGGAGCGCCCGCCGCGTTCAAAACTGCGTGCGCGGTCAGACTCAACAGGCGGGTCCGCAATTCGGACTCCAGGCCGTTCATGACCGACAGCACCGTGATCAGGGCGGCCACGCCCAGCGCGACCCCGACTAGCGAGACCCAGGTGATGAAAGACACGAAAAAACTGTGCTCGCGGGCCAGCGAATAGCGCAGGCCCACGAAAACTGGAAGGGGCTGGAACATGCGCGGCGATTAAACCACAATTAACAGGATAATCAGAGTGTTAAATGCGACTATTGCGCCCTCGATGCGGTGTTATAGTGCAGGGGGACCAAGGCTTCTTCAACGGATAGAGGTAAACAAATGAGGTGCGCCATGAGGTATCGAAACCTGCTGCTTGCGGCAGTGCTCGCCTGCGGCCTCGCGGGGGCCGAGACCATAGCGGTCGACAACGGCATTGCCGTCAAGGAGTCGGATGTAGTCACGCCGGCTCGCGGTATGACGATGGACCAAGTAGCAACCAAGTTCGGAACTCCGGTCACCAAAGTGCCCGCCGTCGGCAACCCGCCGATTTCGCGCTGGGAATATCCGGGCTTTATCGTGTATTTCGAAGCCGACCACGTCATTCACAGCGTGGTTGCGAACTCTTAAACCAAAATCGCGTAAGATCTTAAGGTCTTCATCCAAGCCCACCGCGACTCGTTCGCGGCGGGCGTTTATTCGTTTGTTTTACCTTAAAGTTGATGCCCCTACTCGCACCCACTCTGCCCCATACCGATGCGCCCGTCGTTAAATGGGGCAAGCTCTATGGCGCAGCGGCGGCGCTCGCCATCGCCGAGGCGGCGGCGAGCTCGCATGGGCCCCTCATCGTCATCGCGCAGAGTTCGCGCGAGGCCGAGGCCCTCAGCGATGAAATTCGATTCTTTGCCGGCAACGGATTGGCCGTAAGAATCTTCCCCGATTTAGAGACCCTGCCCTACGACGGTTTCTCCGCGCATCCCGATATCACCTCCGCCCGGCTCGCCACTTTGGCGGAACTTCCGCGCGCGCGCCAAGGTGTCTGGTTGGTTGCCATTGACACACTACTGCAGCGACTGGCGCCCCGCAGCTATGTCGAGGCCTACTCCCTCAAGGTCCATGTCGGCGAAACTCTCGATCTGGAAGCACTACGCGCTCAATTGACACTGGCCGGATATGCCGCCGTCACGCAAGTCGTCGCGCATGGCGAATTCGCGGTCCGAGGTTCGCTGATCGACGTCTTTCCAATGGGCTCGGACACTCCCTATCGAATCGATATGTTGGATCGCGATGTCGACAGCATCCGGCGCTTCGATCCGGACACGCAGCGCTCCCTCGACAAACTGGATCGCATCCAGCTGTTGCCCGCGCGCGAGACACCGCTGAATCCCGAAGCGGTACGCGAGTTCCGCCGCCGCTACCGGCTACGCTTCACCGGCGACCTGTCGGAGCAGGCAATTTATCGCGACGTGAGTGCCGGGATAGCGCCCGGCGGCATCGAATTCTTCTTGCCCTTGTTTTTCGATCGCACGTCCCACCTGTTTGAGTATCTGCCGCCGGACAGCGTCCTCGTGGACATGAACGACTCAGCCTCCGCGGTGGACGGTCTGTGGAACGGCATCGCCCTACGCCATGAACAATTGCGTCACGACCGCCACCGGCCGATCTTGGATCCCGCGGAAGTCTATTTGACGCCCGCGGAATTCCTGGCGTCGTACACGAATTGGCGACAGATTCAACTGCACACGTTCGAATGGCCCCCGGAGACCGCGGGACTCACCCAGAATTTCCCCAGCGCCGCACCAACCGCGGTTCGTATCGACCCGCGCGCCGAACAGCCGGCGGCGGAATTGGCATCGCATATCCAGGCGAGCCCCGCGCGCATTCTACTCGCCGCCGAGTCCGCCGGGCGCCGCGAACTGCTGCTCGACCTGCTTCGAGGCCGCGACATTCAGGCGAAGATTTTCGACAATTTTGCAAGCTTCGTGGCCAGCTCCTTGAATCTTGGAATTACGGTGTCGGCCACCGTGTCGGGCATGAGGCTGGACACGCCGGCGCTGGAAATCCTCACCGAAGCGCAATTGTTCGGGGATCGCGCGCGGCAGGAACGCAGGCGCCGTCGTGCCGAGCGCGATCCGGCGAAGATACTCAAAGAGCTGTCGGACCTGCGCATCGGCGCGCCGGTGGTGCACGAATCCTATGGGGTCGGACGCTACGTCGGACTGCAGACCATGGACGTCGCCGGGTACACCGGCGAGTTTCTCGTGCTTGAATATGCCGACGGCGACAAGTTGTATGTTCCGGTGCAAGCGCTGCACCTCGTGTCGCGCTACACGGGCGCGCCGGCCGAAACCGCGCCGCTCCACAAACTCGGCGGCGAGCAATGGCAGAAAGCGCGCCGCAAGGCGGCACAGCGCATACGCGATGTCGCTGCGGAACTCTTGGACCTGTATTCGCGCCGCGCCGCCCGGCAAGGCACGCAAATGCTGGCGGGCGAAGCCGAATATCGCGCCTTCCAAGCCGGCTTCCCGTTCGAGGAGACCGCCGACCAAGCCGTGGCGATCGAACAGGTGCTGGCCGACCTCAAATCCGACAAACCCATGGATCGGGTCATCTGCGGCGACGTCGGCTTCGGCAAGACCGAGGTCGCGCTGCGCGCCGCCTTCGTCGCGGTGCAAGCCGGCAAACAAGTCGCGGTCCTGGTGCCCACCACACTCCTCGCTCAGCAACACTACACGACCTTCGTCGACCGGTTCGCCGACTGGCCGGTCCGCGTCGAAAGCCTGTCGCGCTTTCGCACCAACAAGGAAGCGCAGGGGATCCTCGCCGGCATCGCCGCGGGCAAGGTCGATATAGTCATTGCCACGCAGCGATTGCTGCAGGGTAAAGTGCGTTTCAAGGACTTGGGCCTGGTAGTGATCGACGAAGAGCACCGTTTCGGTGTACGCGACAAGGAAAAACTGAAAGCCCTGCGCACCGAGGTCGACGTTCTCACACTGACCGCGACGCCGATTCCGCGGACCCTGAACATGGCCATGGGCGGACTACGCGATTTGTCGTTGATCACGACTCCGCCCGCGGAACGTCTGGCCGTGAAGACTTTCGTCCTGGAATGGAATGAAACCGTGGTACGCGAAGCGAGCTTGCGTGAAATCCGGCGCGGCGGGCAAATATACTTCGTCCACAACACGATTGAAACCATCGAAAAGACGGCGCAGGCCATTCGCAAACTCGTGCCCGAGGCGAATGTCGCCGTAGGCCACGGCCAGATGCGCGAACGTGATTTAGAGCAGCTCATGCTCGACTTTTATCATCGGCGCTTCAACGTTCTCGTCTGTACGACCATCATCGAAAGCGGAATCGACGTGCCGACGGCGAACACCATCGTCATCGACCGCGCAGATCGATTTGGTTTGGCGCAGATCCATCAATTGCGAGGTCGCGTCGGGCGATCGCATCATCGGGCATACGCCTACTTGATTACGCCGCCGCGAAAAGCGATGACTGCCGATGCGGTCAAGCGTCTAGAAGCGCTGGAATCGCTCGAGGAACTTGGCGCCGGATTTACGTTGGCCACCCACGATCTCGAGATTCGGGGCGCGGGCGAGCTGTTGGGCGATGAACAAAGCGGCCAGATTCAAGAGATCGGTTACAACCTGTACATGGAATTGCTGNNCTCGACGCCGGGCCCGAGGTTGAGCTGCATGTGCCTGTGCTGATCCCCGAGGATTATGTCCCCGATGTGCATTTGCGCCTGGTCCTCTACAAACGCATCGCCGGCACGCCATCGCGCGAAGAGCTCGACGAATTGAAAGCCGAGATGATCGACCGCTTCGGGCCGATGCCGGAGTATGCACAATCGCTATTTCGCGCAGCGCGGCTCAAGTTGCGCGCCGCGGAATTGGGAATACGCAAGATAGACGCCGGCGCCAGCAGCGGCTATTTCACCTTCGAGGAAACGAACAAGGTCGACGCGAAACGCGTACTCAAATTGATTCAAGGAAGACCGAAGGAATATCGTCTCGACGGTCCGCTGAAATTGCGCTTCATCCACGACGCGCGCACCGAAGAGAAACTGTTCACCCGCATCGAACAATTGGTCGAACAACTCACATAAACGGCGCGATCGACAGCGCCGGCGCGGCCGCCGGCGAGCGTACTCACCGGACGGCCGCTCGCTGCACCGCTACTGAATCGCCCCGAGAAAGTCGCCTTTGCCGACTTCGACGCCGGCTTTGCGCAGCAACGCGTACACGATGGTGGCATGGAAGTAGAAATTCGGGAGCACGAAGTCGGTCAAATACGCCTTACCCGTGAATTTCCACGAGCTGTTCGGGAACTTGATTTCAATGCTGCGGTTTTCTGCGTCTTTCAGCTGGGCCGCGGTCACCGACTTCAGGAAATCCACTGTTTTCGCGATTCGCGCCTTCAGATCGGCAAAAGTCACTTCCGTATCTTCGTGTTTCGGCACCTCGATCCCCGCCAAGCGCGCCGCCGCCCCTTTGGCGGTGTCGCAAGCGATTTGCACCTGACGCACGAGCGGATGCATGTCGGGAAACAGGCGCGACTGGCCGAGAACCAAGGAATCGAATTTCTTCGCCGTGGCGTGCGCCGACCCTTTGTCGAGAATAGCGGACAAATTCGTCAAACCGCGTGTCAAAACCGGAATCGAAAAATCGTATATGGAAATCGACATCGACCTCTCCTTCGTATGCCCTCAACCGGGACGACACTGTAGCGAAAGTTGCATCGGTTGAGTAGAAAAGGGTCCTAACGCGATTTCTATAGTAAAATCGAGGCCCGTATGCTTCCCCTCTCCGCAGCTTGCGAGCGCAACAAGGACCCCATCCTCGAGGTATTGCGGGTTCGCTTTGCCGACCGCGCCCAGGTTCTTGAAATCGGCAGCGGCACGGGCCAACACGCCGTGCATTTTGCTCGAGCTCTCGCACATCTGTCCTGGCACCCGACGGAGCAATTGGCGTACCTGGCCGATTTGGCGGAGCGTGTTAAGCTCGAGGGTGGCCACAATTTGCGGCCACCTACATTGCTCGACGTCACTCAGGCCGTGTGGCCGGTACGCAGCGTCGATGCCATGTTCACCGCCAACACCCTGCACATCATGTCATGGGCCGAAGTAATCGCCCTGTACCGGGGCGTCGGCGCAGTGCTGGCGCCGGGCGGCGTATTTTGCGTCTATGGACCGTTTCGTTACGACGGCCGGTATACCTCGGATAGCAACCAAGAATTCGATCGTATGCTGCAAGAGCGCGACCCACAATCTGGTTTACGCGACATTCAGGCCATCACCGCGCTGGCCGAGCAGTACGGTCTAATATTGGACGCGGATCACGACTTGCCGGCGAACAACCGACTGGTGGTGTTCACCAAAGAGCCTGGCTAGGGCCGTGTAATAACATGCCCGACTTCCCCTACCGTAGCGCGCTGATCGTCGGCGCCGGACTCGGAATCAGCGCCTCGCTCGCACGGAGCCTCGCAGGACTCGGAGTGAAAATTGCCCTCGCGGCTCGCAGCGTTCAAAAGCTCGACGCGCTGGTTCGCGAAACCGGCGCGCAGGCGTTCGCGGCCGATGCCTCCGATCCTGAATCCATTGCCAAGCTCTTTGATCGGGTGACGGAGCGTATCGGCGAACCCGAGATCGTTGTTTACAACGCAGGAGCCCGTGCCCATGGTCCGCTCGCCGAGCTCGATCCGAATGCCGTGCAAAAGGCCATTGCGACTACGGCATTCGGAGGATTTCTCGTGACCCAGCAGGCGGCAAAACGCATGGTGCTCCGGGGGCACGGCGCGATCCTTTTGACCGGCGCGACGGCGAGCGTCAAAGGCTTTGCGCATTCGGCGGCGTTTGCCATGGGGAAGTTTGCGTTGCGGGGCCTTGCGCAAAGTGCGGCGCGCGAATTGGGACCTAAAGGCATCCACGTCGCGCACTTCATCATCGACGGCGCGGTGCGCGCGGCGCAGCGGCCGGACCCTGACGACAAACCCGATAGCACGCTCGACCCCGACGCGATTGCGCAAGCCTACATCGGCGTGTTGCGGCAGCCTCGCAGCGCTTGGTCGCAAGAGATTGAATTGCGTCCCTGGCTTGAACACTTCTAGCGACAAGGTTGGCGCGTTGACTATCCGATCAACGACCTCAGTCGCTGGGTGCGGGTGCCCGACGTGGTCTCGGCCGCTCGGCACAGCAGCTTATGCGCGTCGGCTGCCGGCAATGCGCGGCTAAACAGAAACCCCTGCGCCTCGTGGCAATCGTGCTCCTGCAAGAATAGCAGCTGCGGAAAGCTTTCGACGCCCTCCGCGGTCACGCTGATCCGCAACGATCGCGACATCGCAATGATCGCGGCGGCAATCGCCCGATCGTCGCCGCAGTCGATGAGACTGGTCATGAATGACCGATCGATTTTTAAGCGGTCGACGGCAAAATGCCGCAGCCGACCAAAGCTCGAATAGCCCGTCCCGAAGTCATCGATGGCCAGCATCACGCCTTGCCCTTTCAATTGCGCCAGTGCCTGCTCGGCCCACGCCTCGTCCTTCATGACCACCGATTCGGTGATTTCCAGTTCGAGCATCGACGCTTCGATTCCGGTCTCCTTGATGATGGCGGCCACCAACAGCGGAAAGTCCTTGAGCACGAATTGCTGCCCCGAGACGTTGACTGCCATGCGACCGATAGGCAACCCTTCGTCGGCCCAGCTTTTTGCCTGCAGGCACGCATTGCGCAGCACCCATTCCCCTATACCCAAGATCAAACCCGTCTCCTCGGCCACGGGAATGAACTCCGCGGGCGGCACGACGCCCAATTCGTCGTTTGTCCAGCGCAGCAAAGCCTCCATTCCAGAAACGCTTCCCGTGCGTACGTCGAATTGCGGCTGATAGTGCAAGGTGAACTCGCCGCGCTCCAAGGCGCCGCGCAATTTGGCTTCCAGCGTGAAACGATGCAGCGCCGCGTCGTTCATCGAGGCATCGAAAAACGCAAACATGCCGGGGCCCTTTCGCTTGGCGAAATACATGGCAAGGTCCGCATTGCGCAACAATACATCCACCTCCACGCCATCCCCGGGGAACATCGCAATGCCGACGCTCGGCGTAACGACCAATGTGTGCAGCGCGAGGCGCATCGGTTCTTGAAGCTCGGCAATGAGCCGCCCTGCGACCGCGGCCGCATCGTCCGCGGAGCGTATGTTCGGCAATGTCACGATGAATTCATCGCCGCCAAGGCGCGCGATATGACTCGATCGAGAGCTGGACGACTCCTCCGCCGTGCCGTTGGAGCGCAATGAGCTGCGCAAGCGCGCCGCGACCAGACATAGCAGTTCGTCGCCCACCGCATGACCCAGCGTGTCGTTGACTCTCTTGAAATTGTCGAGATCCAGGTACAGCACCGCCAGCATTCGCTGATGTTGCTTGGCCGCCGCCAGCGCGCTGCTCAAACGATTTCGCGACTGTTCTCTATTCGGCAGTCCGGTCAAAGCATCGAAATACGCCAACTTCACTATGCGATGCTCCGAGCGCCATTTGCTGGCCAGCGAAATCGTCATCTGCCGAATTTCATGCGGGTGGAAGGGTTTTTGCAGATAGGAGAGCTTCTCTTCCGGCGGAACCATTCCCCCGATATCGCGTGGGTCGACGTCCGAATAGGCCGTGCACACGACGATTTCGATGGCAGGATCGAGTTCCCGAATGCGCGCCGCGGCCCAAACACCGTCGGGACCCGGCGGCATTCGCATATCCAGAAACGCCACCGCAAAAGGATCGTCGGCGCCAATCGCATCGCGCACGGCCGCAACGGCAGCCTCCGCTCCCTCGCAGAAAACCGGCGTGAATGTCGTTTCGCTGGGCGAGAGAGTTTTCGCCAATTGATCCGGCGCATTTTTACTGAAGAGCCGCTCGCGCAAATTATGGAACACGGCGGTTTCGCTGCTCATATCGGTATCGAGCAGGATCTGCCGATAGGCGTCGCGGACTTCGGCTTCATCGTCGGCGATGAGCACGCGAATCGGCAATCTCTTTTTGTCGGACACAGGCAACCTCACTTACTTCTAAGCATTCGAGAGACTTTCGCGAACCGGCAGCGGCAACATCAAATGCATCGACGCGCCCAAACCCGGACCGTCGCTTGCCGCCCAAATTCGGCCGCCCAACGCGCCGATCGCGTTGGCGCACCAATGCAGACCGATACCGTAGTTGGTTTCGCGGGATTTGGTGGAGAACCCTTTATCGAAAACGCGCTGCAGATTATCGGCCGCGATTCCTACGCCGTCGTCCTTGCAGTGCAAATGCAACTGGTCGCTGTCGGTATAGCTTATGATTTCGGCGGCAAAATGCAGCACGCCTTTGTCCCGCCCCGCATCCCGCACGGCGTCGGCGGCATTGATGATCAGATTCTGCAGGATCAGTCGCAACACCGTTCGCGCCACCTGCACGGCTCCCACCTTTCGCAATGACTCATCGGTGTCCACGATCAGCCGCTGGCGGTAGATATCGGGTACGATTTCCAATGTCTGCGCGACGAGATCGGGAAGGCGCACCGACTCGATCACATGCTCGTTTTGCGTGGAGCGCATGAGTTCGCTCAGCGCTGTTTGAACGATGGCGGCTTGCCGCTGCACCACGTCGACGTCGCTCTGCGCATCCTTGACGCTGGCCGCCAATTCCCGGCACGCCAGACGCAGAAATTCTTCTAGATCCGCACGCCGCGCGGTCGGCCTGCCTAAGGATGCCTGGTTTTCTTTGGCGAGTTCCGCGAATGCGAGATCCACATCGCCGGCCGGTGCATTGCGCAGGCGGTCGCCGAGCTTCGAGAGTCTGACGCCGAGCGGCGTCATGGCGTTCCCAAGGTTGTGCAGCACACCCTTGGCAAGTTCCGCAAATCCGGCCTGGAACGACTGATCGACGAGTTGCCGTCGCGAGTCCGCCACGCGCTCGACCATCCGGTCGAACTCCCGCGCTAGCCTCGCGATCTCATCCTGTCCCGGAAGATCCAGGCGGCCCGTCAAGTCCGTGCCCGTAGCCATAGCCACGGCATGTCGCGTCACGCGGGCCAGGGGCTTGAGAACGATGCGATTGAGCGCCACCACCAGGAGCAGCAATACGGTGATCGCCGCACCGATCAAGTACAGCGAGGCGTAGGTCACAGCCCCTTGACCGCGTGCGGTGATCCTTCGCGGAACCTCGACGCGGAAGCTCATCAGCGGCCGGCCATAGATATCCGTGAAGGGCCTGAAGACCTGTGTCGACGTGTCGGTCTCGGCGATCTCCTCGCCGCCGGTGGACGGGCGATCCAGCAGCAACGTGAGGGCCGCCTGCGCCTGCGCGCCGATCATTTGTACTTGAAGCGGCGTAAGCAGCCTGCCCATGACCACCATTCCCAAGGGCTGTCCGCCGCCGCTGCCGTCAAGCACGGGCGCGGCGGCAATCATCATGACGCCCCTATTGGTGCGCAGCAGTCCTCTCGCCGGTTTGCCGTCCAGCAAGTTCTTGCGCCACGGAAAATCCTCCGGTAATGCCTTGCGCGCCGCCAGATCGAGATCCAGCGGCTCACCGGTATCGAAAATCTTGGCGCTGGACAACAGGTAGCCGCCGTTCATATCGACGATGAGCAGCGCGTTCGCTTTGAGTTGCTTCATCGTTGCGGGAGTGACGTTGAGGTTCACGAATTCCGCATTCGGCGATTGCATGAATTGATACGCGTCGGCCCAGTTGCCCCAGTCCCCGGCCATCGATTCCAAACTCTCGAGAGTCGAGTCGAGCGCATAGCTGATGCGCTTCATCGACGTCTGTGCGTCTTCCCGCTCGAGCTCGGCAAAACTCGGCATCAGCACCTGTTTTTGGACGGCGATCTCGAGGAGGATCAGGACCGCAAAAAGCAGCGCCAACAGCGAGATCATTTTGCTACGGATATTCATTTTCCCTTTCGTATCAGAAATCTTGCTGCTGCGCCGTGCGGCTTTCATAGTTCGGATAGAGCGCGGCGCGAACAGCGCCGGGAATGAGACATGTTTCACGAACGTGCGCGAAAGCAGCAGCCGATAAGACCGCTCGATTGGAACGGCCGTGTCGCACTCTGCCGCGTTATTTCACGCCAAGAAATGGAACACTTATGTTAAGTTCAGCACTTAGAACCGCAGGGATAAGCAGCTCAAGCCCCCGTCCATTTTTCTAAATTCGGACATCTCGAGATGCACGACGCGGCAACCCCGTTTCTCAAGCGCGGCGCTCATTTGCGGGTATCCGGCAGCCACGAGTATGGCATCGTTCACGCGCACGCAATTTGCGGCATAAGCTTCGGATGGAGGCACTAGGATCAGGTCACGGGCGTTTACGCAACCCTGGAATCGAAGATCGTTTTGGATGCCGCCGTCCGCCACCCATACGCCATCGCCAAGATAGGCGATGCCGCTCTTTAAATGCAGCAGCGCCGGATTGGCCCTGATATCGATGATGCTCGAGGTGTATCCCAGTCGACCCAGATGCTCCGCCAATTGGTGTGCACCATCCTCATTGGTGCGTCCCGAGACGCCGATCAGAAAATGTCCGTCCGCTTCGCAAATGTCCCCGCCGTCCACGGTACCCGGTGCCGCAATGCCGCGCAGGTCCGCATAAAAATTCCGCAGGCACTCCGCCATGCTGCGGACCTCGCCCTCGCGGCTTGGCGCGCCCGGGCGAGTGAGAATGGCGCCCCGTCCGGTCAGGATCGCCGTATCCTCAACGAAGGTCCCGTCCGGATACGCCGCATCCGGCGCCAAACGCGTGACTTGCAGTCCGCAGTCACGCAGCGCCGCAACGTACCCTGCATGCTGCACGAGAGCCTGGTTGATGTCGGGCGGTCCTTCAAGGGCGCTCGAAAGACCGCCGGCGAAGCTTCGGGCGGGTGGACGGACGATGGCGCGCGTGAAATGCACGAGGCCCTCTCAAAGCTCAAGCGGCTTGATTGCGCCCGGACTTCTTGGCGACCTGCAACTGCTGCTGCGACTTCTGCAGCAAGGTCGTCGGACTATCGTCAGGACCCGGAACGGCGGCGCACACACCGACGCTGACGCTGACATAGCGCAGCACCGCCGAACGCGGATGATGGATTCTAAGATCTCTTACCCTCTCGGCCATGAGTTGCCCGATAGAGAGCGCCTGCTCGTTTGCGAGGCCCGGGGCAAACGCAATAAAACTACCGCCGTCAATGCGCGCGGTGACGTCGCTCGAGCGGCGCAGACATCCGGATACGACGTGCGCCACGCGGCGAATCGTGGAATCGCCGGCCGCGCGGCCAAAAGTTGCGTTGTAGAGGTCCAAGGCGTCGATGTCGATCGCGAATAACGCGATACTGCGCTTGTCCCGCTGTGCGATGGACCAATCGCGTTTCAGCAGTTCTTCCAGGTAGGGCAAAGTGAACAGACCCGTCAAGCGATCGTCGCGAATCACCATCGCCGTCGGTTGATGCGATCCGCTCAATGAATCGCGGTTGAGTCGGGGGTCGATGCGCAGCCGCTCGCCCGCGTCTCGATGATGACCCGCGAAGTGAGTGACGCGTCCGTCCGCATCGAACAGCGGCAATACCGTCATCTCGTTCCAAAACACCGTGCCGTCTTTGCGGTAGTTTCGCAGCAGCACCCGGCAAGACTCCCTCTTGTCGAGCGCCTCCCGCAATCGATGCCGGCCGTCCTGGTCGCGGTCGTCCGCCTGCAAGAAGCGCAGATTGCGGCCGACAAGCTCCGCCATCGAAAAGCCGGTCAACGCTTGAAATCCGGGATTGGCGTAGATCACCGGCCACTCCGGTTTTTGCGCATCGACGAGCACCACCCCTTCGGGCGAGGTCTCGACCAAACGCCGATACAAAGTTGCGTCAAAGCCCGTCATGACTGTCTCTCTGTCAACACCAACGGGGGTGGCGTCGACGATAGACTTAATATCCGCGCCGCAGTCTCCTGCCAATGCCGATTCGCGTGCAAATCCGCCGGCGCCTCGCCGCGGGCGCGCATCCGCACCAGCCGCGCCTGCGACGCCGCAGAGCCCACATTCGCCCCGAAATGGCCGAGGACCAATTCTACGGAATGTCGATCGTTACAGATGGGCAGCACGTCGCAACCCGCGGCGAGCGCGAGTCCGGCACGCGCAATGACGTCGCCAAATGCGGCGGCTCCCGCCATGGTCAGGTCGTCCGCGAACACACAGCCATGGAAACCCAACTCCCCGCGCAAGACGCCGGTAATCCAGCGCTGCGACAGACTGGCGGGCAACGCATCCACCGCCGGAAATACTACATGCGCCGCCATGATTCCCGCGAGATTGTTGTCTATGAGCGGACGGTAGGGCCGAATATCCGCCTCCAAATCGGCGAATTCGCGCCGATCCACCGGCAACGCGGTATGCGAATCGGCAACCACCGCGCCGTGGCCGGGAAAGTGCTTGGCAATCGCCGGCATTCCCGCCTCGCGCATGCCCGATAGGGTGGCCACGGCGAGCGCGGCTACGGAGTCAGGATCACTGTGAAAAGCGCGGTCGCCGATGATCTCGCTCACGCCGTAGTCCAGGTCGACACAGGGGGCAAAGCTGAAATCCACGCCGACGGCGCGCAATTCGCTGGCCATCAACCAGCCGACCGACTGCGCAAGCCCGAGAGCGTCGCGCCGGTCCTCGTCAAAGCGTCTACCCAGGAGGCGCGCCGCCGGAAGGCGCGTAAACCCCTCGCGAAAGCGCTGCACCCGGCCCCCCTCATGGTCCACCGCGATCAACAGATGCGGCGTGCGCAAGGCGCGGATCGCCGCGGTGAGCGCGGTAACTTGCCGTGGATTGTTGTAATTGCGGGAAAACAACAGGACGCTGCCGACTAGAGGATGCGCGAGTACCCGGACATCCTCGGCGCTCAATTCCGCACCGGCGATATCGACCATGAGCGGCCCCAAACTCATGCGGGCCCCTCGAATACCGCGATCGATTCGACGTGCGTCGTATGCGGAAACATATCCATCACCCCTGCGCAGGTCAGCTTGAACCCTTGGGAGTACACCAAGATCTCAGCATCCCGCGCCAAACTCCCCGGATGGCAGGAAATATACACGACTCGGCGCGGACGCCAATGCGCCATCCGCGCCAGGAGTGCGGAAGCTCCGGCGCGCGGCGGGTCGAGCAGCACCAATTCATAGCGATCGTTNNCGGTTCGAATAGATTCTCCACGAAGAATGCTGCGTTGCCAATACCGTTGCGGGTAGCGTTGGCCCCCGCCTTGGCGACGAGCAGCGAATCACCCTCCACGCCCACGACGCGGAGGGCTCGGTGCGCCAAGGGCAGAGTGAAATTACCCAGGCCGCAAAACAGGTCGAGTACCGCATCGTTCCGGGTCGGCAACAGCAATCCCAGGGCCGCCGCCACCATCGACACGTTGATCTCGCGGTTGATTTGAATGAAATCGACCGGTCCGAATTCGATGAGCACGCGGCCGGCATCCACCGCGTAACTCAAGGGCGAATAGTGCGCATGCAAAGGTCGAACGGTGTCGAGGCCGCCGCTTTGCAGAAAGATCTGAACGCCCTGCTTGGCACCGAAGGCCGCGATTTTCTCGATGTCCTGCGCAGCGGGCGCCTCCAGTACGCGAAATACCAGCGCAGTTGCCTCGTCGCCCGCGGACACTTCCACCTGGGGTATTTTTTCTCTAATGGTCAACGTCTCCACCAGCGCGGCAAGGTCCCGCGGCAAAGCGGCCAGCGGCTCCGGCAGTATCTCGCAGCGCTGCATGTCCGCGAGGTAGGGTTTTTCGCGTTCGCGAAAACCGGCAAGCACCCGGCCTTTCTTGTGGACGTACTTGACGCCGAGACGCGCTCGACGGCGATAGGCCCACTGCGGACCCCGCAGCGGCGCCAAAACACGCTCCGGGCGTACCCGGCCGATTCGCTGCAGATTGTCGAGCAGCTGCCGCTGTTTCGCCTCTACTTGAGCCGCCGCCGACAGATGCTGCAGGGAGCAGCCGCCGCAAATCCCGAAGTGCGCGCAGGCCGGCGCGACGCGATCCGGCGAGGCGATCAGAACCTCGACCAAGCCGGCTTCGTCCAATTGCCGGCGCCGCTTGATCAGGCGAAAACGAAC
>PMMB01000081.1:0-3048 GCA_003165495.1 Gammaproteobacteria bacterium
CTCGATCGGCCGCGCTCCGTGCACAGCGACGGATTGGGCAATTTTATCCGCCGATTCGTGCAGATCGATCACGATTCCTGCGTCGAGTTCATCGGCGAGCGTGGCGACCCGTGCAAGAGTGGCGTTGCTTACTTTATCCGGGGCGTGCGGCGCGAAAACCGTCGAAATCAACGGATGGCCGGTATATTCGTCCCGGACGCGCAACCCTTCCGTCAAATATTCGGAAGAGCATTTTGCCCAGGGACTGATCGTCTCGGCCACCGGCAAGCCGATGACCGCGCGCATTCCCTGTTCGCCGGCTGCCCGAGCGGTCGCATCCGGATAATAGTAGCGATCCCCAAAACAGGTGATGCCCGATAGAAGCATCTCGGCGATCGCCGCCAAGACCCCGTCGCGCACGAATTCGGGGCCGACGAAATGCCCTTCGAGACCCCCAACCGGCGATGCGAGTCCGCGAAACAGCGACATCGCGGCATGCGTATGAGTGTTGATCATCCCAGGCATCAAGAGATGCGCGGGTCGTTGGATGACCACCGTGGCGGCATAGCGTCCGGCCGCGTCCATGCTCGGCAGAAGATCGAGAATTCGGCCGTCGCGCACCACCAAAGTATGGTGTTCTAGCACCCGGCCGCGCGTCGTCATCGGCACGATCCAACGGGCCTCGATGCTTAAATCGGCAGGAACGGCGGGCATTCCTTGAGTATATCGGCTAATCCGCGCTGCGGGCTTAAGACCGACGCGGATATGTGCTAGAATTCGTCCATGTTGAGACCATGTCTCGCCTCGATTAAACCCGCTTAATAAAGCCGCGAAGGCTTCACCGGACTCTCGCAAATGGCCGAGATCGCTCGCGAAATATTGCCCGTAAATCTCGAAGACGAGATGCGCAAATCGTACTTGGATTACGCGATGAGCGTCATCGTCGGCCGAGCCTTGCCCGACGTCCGCGACGGCTTGAAACCCGTGCACCGGCGCGTGCTATTCGCGATGCGCGAGTTGAGCAATGACTGGAACAAGGCCTACAAAAAGAGCGCGCGAGTGGTCGGGGACGTCATCGGCAAATATCACCCGCACGGCGATGCGTCGGTGTACGACGCCATCGTGCGCATGGCGCAAGAATTCTCAATGCGCTATTTGCTGGTCGACGGGCAGGGGAACTTCGGTTCCGTGGATGGCGACCCGCCGGCCGCGATGCGATATACCGAAGTGCGCATGTCCAGATTGGCCGGCGAGCTGCTCGCAGACATCGACAAGGAAACAGTCGATTTCAACCCGAATTACGACGAGTCCGAAAGCGAGCCCGCCGTACTGCCAGCGCGCATCCCGAACCTATTGATCAACGGATCTTCGGGCATTGCGGTTGGCATGGCGACCAATATCCCGCCGCACAACCTGACCGAAATCATTACGGCCTGTATCGCACTCATCGAGAACCCCGAGATCACTCTCGGCCAGCTGATGCAGATCGTTCCTGGTCCCGATTTCCCGACGGCGGGATTCATCAATGGTGCGCTGGAGATCGTTGCAGCCTACAAGACGGGCCGCGGCCGCCTGCACTTGCGCGCGCGCACTCATTTCGAGGACGTCGGCAAGGGCGACCGACAAGCAATCATCATCACCGAACTGCCATACCAGGTGAACAAAGCGCGGTTGATCGAGCGCATTGCCGACTTGGTCCGCGACAAACTCATCGAAGGCATCGCCTCGGACGGCCTGCGCGACGAATCCGACAAAGACGGTATGCGCGTGGTGATNNCCCATGGAGCAGGTCTTCGGCATCAATATGGTCGCGTTGGTCGACGGTCAGCCGCGACTGCTGAGCCTGAAGGAAATGCTCGACGCGTTCCTGCGGCATCGGCGTGAAGTAGTGACCCGCCGTACGGTGTATGAACTGCGCAAAGCGCGCGAGCGCGGGCACATTCTGGAAGGTCTGGCGATTGCGCTCGCGAACATCGACGAGATCATCGCGGCCATCAAAGCGTCGCCTTCGCCCGCCGAAGCTAAAGTAGCGCTGATGTCGCGGCCTTGGAGCTCAGGCGCCGTGCCAGAGATGCTGGCGCGTGCCGGCGCCATCAGCACCCGGCCCGACGGTGAAATCGCGGCTCTCGGCATCGTCGCGGGCGGCTATCGATTGACGGAGACGCAGGCGCAGGCAATTCTGGAGATGCGCCTTAACCGGCTCACAGGGCTCGAGCAGGACAAGATCATTGCCGAGTTCCAAGAATTGCTGGAACAGATTCGGGATCTTTCCGACATCTTGGCCCGCCCGGAGCGTCTGCTCGAAGTGATTCGCAACGAGCTCGAATATATCCGCGACACCTTCGGCGATAAGCGGCGCACGGAAATCCTCGTCAATCACGAAGACCTGACGACGGAAGATTTGATTTCCCCGGAGGATGTGGTGGTGACCCTGTCCCATGGCGGTTACGCCAAGGCGCAGCCGGTTTCCGACTACCAGGCGCAACGCCGCGGCGGACGGGGCAAGGCGGCCACCAGCGTCAAGGACGAAGACTTCGTCGACAAACTGTTCGTGGCGAACACCCATGACACGCTGCTGTGTTTTTCGGATCGCGGTAAACTGTATTGGTTGAAGGTTTATCAGTTGCCACAGGCGAGCCGCGGGTCACGCGGCAAACCCATCGTGAATCTCTTGCCGCTGCAAGAGGGCGAACGCATCAGCGCCATGCTGTCGATCAAAGATTTCGAAGCAGGCAAATTCGTTTTCATGGCGACCAGCCTCGGAACCGTCAAGAAAACTTCGCTTGCGTTGTTTTCGCGGCCGCGCGCCAGCGGCATCATCGCCGTAGCTCTCGACGAGGGCGACAAATTGGTCGGTGTGAATATCACCGACGGAACCAAGGACATTTTGCTGTTCACCACCGCCGGTAAGTCAATTCGTTTCGCGGAAGAGGAAGTCCGGCCGATGGGCCGCGAAGCGGCAGGCGTGCGCGGTGTGCGATTGACGGGTGACAGCCTGGTTAATGCGTTGATCGTAGCGGAACAGGGCTTCATTCTCACGGCATCGCAAAACGGGTTCGGCAAACTTAC
>PMMB01000081.1:3128-5891 GCA_003165495.1 Gammaproteobacteria bacterium
GTGCGTTTGATCCGGCTGGAGGAGGGCGATCAGCTCTCCGGGCTCGAGCGCATCGACGGCTTGGCGGGGGACGCGGACACGGTGGATGAGAGTTCTGACCGCCCAGACGACGTGCCCGCCGCCGACGCGTAAAACCCCTCGCGATGCGCGTTTTCAATTTCTCTCCGGGACCCGCGGTGTTGCCGCTCGAGGTATTGGAGCAGGCGCGCGACGAATTGCTCGATTGGCAGCACAGCGGCATGTCGGTCATGGAGATCAGTCATCGCAGCAAGGCCTTCTTGCAAGTGGCCAGCGAGGCCGAGGCGGATTTGCGCGACCTTTTGTCGATACCGCGCAATTACAAGGTGTTATTCATGCAAGGCGGGGCGTCGGCGCAGTTTTCATTGGTGCCCTTGAACCTTGCAACACCGCAATCCACGGTTGACTACGTTAACACCGGGCACTGGTCCCACAGGGCGATTGCCGAGGCGGGGCGCTATTGCAAGGTGCACGTTGCCGGCGATGCCGGCGACGATTACACGCGAGTCCCGCCGCAGAGCGAGTTGCGGCTTAGCGCGGACGCTGCCTATGCGCATTACACGCCGAATGAGACCATCGGCGGAGTCGAGTTCGGATATGTGCCCGATACGCGACGCGTTCCGCTGGTCGCGGATATGTCGTCCAGTATTTTGTCGCGGCCCATCGATGTCTCCAAGTTCGGGCTGATCTATGCGGGCTCGCAGAAGAACATCGGCCCTTCGGGCTTGGTGGTGGCGATCGTGCGCGACGACCTCATCGGCCATGCACGCAGCGAGACGCCGCGAGTGTTCGATTACAAAGCGATCGCCGACAATCAATCCATGTTGAACACGCCGCCGACATTCGCCTGGTACATGGCGGGTCTGGTGTTCAAATGGCTCAAGAGAGCGGGGGGCTTGGCGGCGGTCGGCGAACGTAATCGCGTCAAGGCGCAGACCCTGTATGCTGCAGTTGATGCGTCGCAGCTATATAAGAACACGGTCGCGAAGGATGCCCGGTCCTGGATGAACGTGACTTTCGCCCTGAATAAGCCGGAGTTGGATGCTACATTTCTTACGGAAGCGGCCGCTGCCGGCTTGCACGGACTCAAGGGTCACCGTGTGTCGGGCGGTATGCGCGCGAGCATCTACAATGCCATGCCGCTCGCCGGCGTCGAGGCGCTGATCGCGTTCATGCGTGAATTCGAGCGTAAACACGCGTGAGGTGCGAGCATGCCAAGCCGTAGGACAGCACCGAGCAAGGGCCGGCCGGGCAAACGCCGGCCGGGCAAACACCGGCCGGACAAAGACCCGGCCGGTCAAGCGCCGCCCGCCGCGGCAATGCCGGGGATAACCCCCGCCGCCGGCGGACTCGGGAATATCCGCGACAGCATCGACGCAATCGATGCGCGAATTCATGCACTGCTCAACGAACGCGCACGCTTCGCGCAGTTGGTCGGCATCTCCAAATCGGCCTCCGGCAAGGCGGTGGATTTCTATCGCCCCGAACGCGAAGCCGAAGTTCTGCGAATGGCGCTCGAGCGCAATCAAGGCCCGCTGCGCGATGAGGAAATCGCGCGACTGTTTCGCGAAATCATGTCGGCCTGTCTGGCGCAGCAGGAGCCCCTCAAAGTGGCGTTCTTGGGGCCGGAGGGCACGTTCACGCAGGCAGCCGTGTTCAAGCATTTTGGTTCTTCGGTGCGGGCGCTGCCGTTGCCGGCGATCGACGAGGTATTCCACGAAGTCGAAGGCGGCATCGCGGACTTCGGCGTGGTGCCGATCGAAAACTCGAGCGAGGGCACGGTGAATCACACGCTGGATATGTTTCTGTCGTCCGCGCTCAAGATCTGCGGCGAAGTGGAACTGCGGGTCAATCATCATTTGATGGGAAAAATGCGCGGCGCCGATGCGGTCAAGCGTGTGTGCGCCCATCCGCAGGCGCTGGCCCAATGCCGAGGTTGGCTGGACGAGCAACTCCCCGACGTGGAGCGGGTCGGCGTATCCAGCAACGCCGAGGGTGCGAGGCGCGCGCGCGACGAGCGTGGCACCGCCGCAATCGCCAGTCGCGCGGCCGCCGAGATTTATGGGCTCAACCTGCTCGCAAACGAAATCGAAGACCAGCAGGACAACACCACCCGGTTCCTGGTGGTGGGCAGAAAATTGTTCAATGCTAGCGGTGTCGATCGCACGACTCTGTTGGTGTCCGCCGCCGACACCGATGATGCGGGTGCGCTGTTCCGATTGCTCGAGCCTCTGGCCGAACATCGAGTCAACATGACGCGCATCGAATCGCGTCCCTCCCGCAAGCGCAAATGGGACTATGTGTTTTTCATCGATATCGAAGGGCATGTCAGCGATCCGCCGGTCACCAAGGCGCTCGCCGCCCTCGAGGAGCGCGCCTCGTTGTTCAAGGTGCTGGGCTCGTATCCGCGGGCCGTGCTCTGATACGGATGGCGCCCTTGCGCAAATTCGAGGCGCACCCGACGCGTAGCGTGACGGGCGCGGTGGCCGTTCCGGGCGATAAATCCATTTCGCATCGATCTCTCATGTTGTCCGGTATCGCGGAGGGCACCAGCGAAGTGACCGGTTTTCTGGCAAGCGAGGATTGCTTGGCGAGCTTGGCCGCGATGCGTGCCTTGGGCGTGAATATCGAGCAACCGAGCCCCACGCATGTGGTGATTCATGGGATGGGCCTGCGCGGCTTGCACGATGCGGGTCGCGCTCTCGACATGGGCAATGCCGGGACGGCCATGCGATTGTTTACCGG
>PMMB01000023.1:0-1186 GCA_003165495.1 Gammaproteobacteria bacterium
GCAAAGCAGTGAGCTCGACAAGCCCCAAACTACCTAAGTCTTTGCCACCGCGCGTGCGTACGGCCAGGGTGCGCCCCTCGACTTCCCGGTCGCCGGCGACCAAGAGGAAAGGGACACGTTTTATTGTGTGCTCGCGGATTTTAAAGCCTACCTTCTCATTCCTCAAGTCCGTTTCTACCCGAAGCCCCTGATTTCCCAGGTTTTCCGCAACTTCCAGGCAGTATTTGTCCTGTCTGTCGGTAATTCCCATCACCACGGCTTGTACTGGAGCCAGCCAAGTCGGCAGTTTACCGGCGTGGTGCTCGAGCAAAATCCCGATAAACCGCTCCAACGACCCGAACATGGCCCGGTGCAGCATGACCGGGGTGTGCTTCTGGCTATCGTCGCCAATATAGGTCGCACCGAGGCGCAATGGCATGATGAAGTCCGCCTGCAGCGTGCCGCACTGCCAATCGCGCCCGATGGCATCCCTCAGCACGAATTCCAGCTTGGGTCCGTAAAACGCCCCTTCGCCGGGGTTCAACGTGGTTTCGATGCCGGCAGCGTCGGCCGCCTGACGCAGCGCCGCTTCGGCTTTGTCCCAAATCTCGTCCGAGCCCACCCGCTTCGCCGGCCGATCCGAGAACTTGATCCGCACCTCGTTGAAGCCAAAGTCGCGATAGATGCTCAGGATCAGCTCGGTGACTCTGACCGCCTCCGCGGTGATCTGGTCCGGAGTGCAAAAAATATGCGCGTCGTCTTGAGTGAAGGCGCGCACCCGCATGAGCCCGTGCAATGCACCTGAGGGCTCATAGCGATGCACCTTGCCGAACTCGGCCAGCCGCAGCGGCAGCTCTCGATAGCTGCGCAACCCTTGCTTGAACACCTGGATATGCCCCGGGCAATTCATCGGCTTGATCGCAAACGTGCGCTCATCCGGCGTCCGGGTCAGGTACATGTTTTCGCCGAAGGTCTCGATGTGCCCGGACTTCACCCACAGCTCGCGATCCATGACTTCAGGGGTGTTGACCTCATGAAACCCAGCCGCCGTCTGACGCTCGCGCATGTAGGCAATGAGCTGCTGGAACAGCGCCCAGCCCTTGGGGTGCCAGAACACGGCGCCGGGGGCTTCTTCCTGCAAATGAAACAGGTCCAGTTCCTTGCCGATACGGCGGTGATCTCGCTTCTCGGCTTCCTCGAGCCGAGT
>PMMB01000023.1:1237-9260 GCA_003165495.1 Gammaproteobacteria bacterium
TTGCCGGTGCTGGGCACATGCGGTCCGCGGCAAAGGTCTTCCCAATCGCCCTGTCCGTACAGACTGATCGACTCGCCCGCCGGGATGGCGCCGATGATCTCGGCCTTGTAGTGCTCGCCGATTTGCTTGAAGTGTGCCACCGCTTCATCGCGCGGCAGCACGCGCCGGTGCACCGGCAGATCCTTGGCGGAGATCTCGGCCATGCGTTTTTCGATCGCCGCCAAATCCTCGGTCGAGAACGGTCTCTTGTAGGCAAAATCNNAGAAGCCGTCCTCGATGACCGGGCCGATGGTCACCTGGGCGTCGGGAAACAATTCCTGGACCGCATTCGCCAGTAAGTGCGCGGTGGAATGCCGGATGATCTCGAGACCGTCGGGGTCCTTGTCGGTCACGATGCTCAATCTGGCGTCGTGATCGATGAGTGCGGACGTGTCCACCAAGACACCGTCGACCCGGCCGGCCAGCGCCGCCTTGGCTAAGCCGGCACCGATGCTCGCGGCGACTTCCGCTACGGAGATCGCGCGATCAAATTGTCTCTGACTTCCGTCCGGAAGAGTAATAACGGGCATAGACGCATCTTACCAAAGGGAATCCGACATCCCGCCTTCAGGATGGTGCGCGCTAGTGGGATCGAACCACTGACCCCCACCATGTCAAGGTGATGCTCTACCGCTGAGCTAAGCGCGCTCGAAGGGCGCGAAAGATACCGTATCCTAAGCCAAAAATCACGTCTTGGGGGTCGTCTCGGCAGGGTCCGGCTCCGGCGAACGATTTAGCGGCCTCGCGACATAGCGGAATTCGGTCTCACCGATCGTCACCAAGTCGCCATCGCTGAGTACCTGGCGATTCACTTTTCGGCCATTCACGAGCACCCCGTTGGTGCTGTTGAGATCTTCTATGATGGCGTTGCGAGGCCCCACCAGGACCAGCGCATGCTGACGACTCACCGAGCCGGAATCGATCTGCAATTCGCAACCGGCCGCCCGACCGATGCGTGCCCGCCGCGACAACACATGCGTGACCGGTTGCTCGCCATCGATCCTGATCAGCTCGGCCGACCAATCCGCCGAGGGCCGCGCAGCCGCGCCCGTACTCGCCCCCACCGGGGCCGATCCGAGTTTCTCGATGCTGGTCTGAATTCGTCCGAGTACATTTGCATTGTTGCTTTCGCTGCGTTCCAGCCTGCGGATGAGAAATTCACGCTCCTCGAGCGCACCGCGAGTGCGCTCCAAGCTCGCCCGCAGTTTGCTATTTTCCCCGCCGATCTCTTCTAATGCGAAGGTCTTGGCCGCCAACTCCTCGGTCAGGCGCTTGACGTCGGCTTCGATCGATTGGATCGGTCGCCGCGCTTCCTGCAAATGCGCCATCAACACGGCCACTTCCTGCTCGTGGGTCTCCGCCTCGGATTGCAATCGCTCGATTTGCGCCGCCTGCTCGCCGCGCAATTGCGCGATTTGCGCCGCTTGTTCGGCCTGCCGCAACTGTGACGCCTCCAGCAATTCCGTGACTCGTTGTGAGTCGCCGCTGCCCCGCTCGCGCGCCTCCGCAACCGCTCGATCGCGCGCCGCCAATTCCGCCGTCAAACGGGCCCGTTCGGTCTCCGCCGCGGCCAATTGCGCGGTCAGCTGTGCTTCCAATGCGGCCACCTGGCCTTGCAAGCGATCGCGCTCCGCCTCGAGCGCGCGGTGTCCGACGTGCGCCGCGCCGAGCTGCGCATCGAATTCGCGGAACATATTTAGATCGAATCCACGGCGCCAGTCCCGAGTCCGCAACAAATCGAGATAGGAACTCGCCTGTGTCTTCGCAGCACCCAACTCGGATCGCGCGGCATTCACTGCGGATTCGCCGCGCTTGAGCTCAAGCTTAAGCGCGGTCACCGTCTCGCAGCTCGCCTGCAGCTCCGAGGCAAGCGCATTCGCCTGCGCGCGCGCAGTCTGCAAATCCGCCTCCAGCTGCGACGTGGACTTCGAGGTGGCCTCGAACGCAGGCACGATCTTCGCGTGTTCTTTCTGCAGCGCCGCCAATTGCGCGTCGCGCTCACCGAGAGAATGCAGCACCTGCGCGGTGCTGGCATCGCGGGCCGCGAGTGAATCGCGCAGCGTGCGCGATTCGCTTTGATAGCGCTCCGATTCACGCAGCGCCTCTTCGACCCGCGAGCGAGCGGTCTCAATGGAGCCGCTTCTGTCGGACAACACCCGATCCAATTCACGTGACCGGGCTTGCTCCGACTCGAGCGCGGTTCGGGCCGCCGCCAGATCCACTGCCAGCGCGTTGGCGCGCTGACCTAAGGCCGATTCGGCATCCCGCGCCCGTTCATACGCACGAGTCAGCGATTCAAATTCGGCATTTTGCCGGGAGATACGCTGCTCCACCGAGCGCACGCTCTCGGCGAGCGAAGGCAGATCAACGCCGGAGGGTCGCACAAAGTCCAACAGAGGGCCCGGCAACACGACGGTCTGGTCCGGCGGCACCGCGTCGTCCTCGACATCCTGATCGAACTGCGTGCTGTCGAGAATCGGCAACTGATCGGTCTTGTCGAGATCCGTCTCAGCCGAATGACTGCGTTTTTTTGCCATAAATCCCTGCCCTAGCCCGCTCGCGTGTTGGGCACGCCAAACGCTGCGTGGCGCAGCCTTTGTATCTGATCGCGCAATCGCGCGGCTTGTTCAAACTCGAGATTGCGCGCCAGCTTCATCATTTCGGCTTCGAGCTTCTTGATGCGCTTTAGCGCCTGTTCTGGCGCCAACGCCAACGTATCGTCGTCTGAGCCGTAGCGCTCCCTCTCTTGAACCGAGCGCGCACCCTCCATCACATCGCCGACCGCCTTGACGATGGTGCGCGGCGTAATGCCGTGCACGGCATTGAACTCGATCTGCTTATTGCGGCGCCGGTCGGTCTCCGCGACGGCGCGCTCGATCGAGCCCGTCCTGACATCCGCATACAGAATCGCCTTGCCTTGCACATTGCGCGCAGCCCGGCCGATGGTCTGAATCAAGGAACCTTCCGATCGCAAGAAGCCTTCCTTGTCGGCATCCAAGATGGCGACCAACGACACCTCGGGCATGTCGAGCCCTTCGCGCAACAAATTGATGCCGACGATCACGTCGAATTTTCCCAAACGCAAGTCGCGGATGATTTCCGAGCGTTCGACGGTTTCGATATCCGAATGAAGGTATCGGACCTTGACTCCATGTTCGCTCAAATACTCGGTCAAATCCTCCGCCATCCGCTTGGTGAGAGTCGTGACCAGCACGCGCTCATTGACCTGCGCGCGCAGTCGAATCTCCGACAGCAAGTCGTCCACTTGGGCGCGCACCGGCCGAATCTCGACCGCCGGGTCGGTCAAACCCGTGGGCCGCACTACTTGCTCGACGACCTGGGCGGACACGCGCTTCTCGTAGTGCGACGGCGTCGCGGAGACATAGATGGCCTGCGGCGCCATTTGCTCGAATTCCTCGAATCGCAGCGGTCGATTGTCGAGCGCCGACGGCAGACGGAAGCCGTATTCCACCAAGGTTTCCTTGCGCGATCGATCACCCTTGTACATCGCGCCCAACTGCGGAATGGTTTGATGGCTCTCATCGATCACCAACAAGGCGTCTTTCGGCAGGTAGTCGAACAGACACGGCGGCGGTTCGCCCGCGATGCGGCCCGACAGATAGCGCGAGTAATTCTCGATGCCGGCGCAATATCCCACCTCGTTCATCATTTCGAGGTCGAACAAGGTGCGCTGTTGCAGGCGCTGTGCTTCGACCAGCTTGCTGGCAGCGTGCAGTTCAAGGAGACGCGCGCGCAGTTCGTCGCGGATCTCATCCACGGCCTTTTGCACTCGTTCCTTCGGTGTCACGTAGTGCGTCGAGGGGTACACGGTGAGACGCGGCACCTTGCGCAAGAGTTCGCCCGTGAGCGGGTCGAAGAAACTCAAGGCTTCGATCTTGTCGTCGAAAAGCTCCACCCGTACTGCTTCACGTTCCGACTCCGCCGGAAAGATATCGATGACATCGCCGCGCACGCGATAGGTGCCTTGCTGCAGGTCGATCTCATTGCGCGTGTACTGCATGTCGGCGAGACGCCGCAACAATTTGCGCTGTTCGAGAGAGTCGCCGCGCGACATGTGCAGCACCATGCTGAGGTAGGCTTGCGGGTCGCCCAAACCATAAATCGCCGACACGGTCGCCACGATGATGGAGTCGGGCCTCTCGAGCAGCGCCTTGGTGGCCGATAGACGCATTTGCTCGATGTGCTCGTTGATCGATGCATCCTTCTCGATGAAGGTGTCCGACGCCGGCACATAGGCCTCGGGTTGGTAGTAGTCGTAGTACGAAACGAAGTACTCCACCGAGTTCTTCGGGAAGAACACCTTGAATTCGCCATATAACTGCGCCGCCAGCGTCTTGTTGTGGACGAGCACGAGCGTCGGCCGCTGCACCTGCTGGATCACATTGGCAATGGTGAAGGTCTTGCCGGAGCCGGTCACTCCCAGCAAGGTCTGGTGAGCAAGGCCGCTGGTGAGCCCATCCACAAGTTTTTCAATCGCTTGCGGTTGATCGCCTGCCGGGAGGTAATCCGAATACAGCTCAAAACTCATGGTGCCATTGTCTCATGTCGCAGGCCCCACCGGCACGCGTCGCCGGGCGGCGCGTGCGCCCGTCGCCGGTTCCGCCGGACATATGTCATCTGGCGCGAACAGGCTATTTCTGGCGCCGCCGGAATATTTTTCGTACACTCGTGCGCCGTTTTTTAACATAGGAAATTCCCCTTGGCTGTGTCACTTTCCAAGCGCGTTCAAAAGGTTAAACCTTCCCCCACCTTGGCTGTCACCGCCCGAGCCGCCAAACTCAAGGCTGAAGGCAAGGACATCATCGGTTTGGGGGCCGGCGAACCGGATTTCGACACGCCTCTATATATTGCAGATGCGGGCGTTGACGCCATTCGCAAGGGAATCACACGCTATACGGCGGTCGACGGTACGGTAGAACTGAAAGACGCCATCATCGCCAAGTTCAAGCGCGACAACGGGTTGACCTACGAGCGCAATCAAATCCTCGTCTCCTCCGGCGCCAAACAGACCTGCTTCAATCTCTGCGCAGCGCTGTTGGATCCGGGCGATGAATGTGTGATTCCGGCGCCCTATTGGGTGTCCTACCCCGACATGGCGCTGCTGGCCGACGGCGTTCCCGTCAGTGTTTACGCCGGCCCCGAGCAAGGCTACAAGATCACGCCGGCGCAGCTCGCCGCCGCGATCACGCCGCGAAGCAAGCTCATGTTCATCAACAGTCCGAGTAATCCCACCGGCGCCGCCTATACGAAGGCCGAAATGCAGGCGCTCGGAACCGTTCTCGACAAGCACCCGCAGGTGGTGATCGCCACGGATGAAATGTACGAGCACATCTACTGGGCGGCAGAACCGTTCACCAGTTTCCTTCAGGCCAATCCCCAGCTGTACGATCGGACCATCACCATCAACGGCGTGTCGAAGGCCTACGCCATGACCGGCTGGCGCATCGGCTACTGCGGGGGCCCCAAGGCAATCGTGGCCGCGATGGCGACGATTCAAGGCCAGTCCACGTCGAATGCCTCGAGCATTTCGCAGCGCGCCGCGACCGTGGCCTTGAACGGCGACCAAACTTGCGTCGCCGAGATGAACAAGGCGTTCAAGGAGCGCCATGACTACATCGTCGCCCGCTTGAACTCCATTCCCGGCATATCCTGCAGGCCGGGCGCCGGCACGTTCTACGCCTTCGCCCAAGTCGATGGCGCCATGCGCGCGCTTGGGCTAAAGGACGACAATGACTTCGCCGAGTACTTGCTGGTGGAAGCCGGAGTTGCCGTGGTCCCCGGATCGGGCTTTGGCGCACCGGGCCACATGCGCATCTCCTTCGCCTGCAGCATGAAGACCTTGGAGGATGCGATGGGCCGCATCGAGCGCGTGCTCAGCGTGGCGGTAGCGAAGCGCGCCTAACGCCCCGCGCCGAACGCGCCGCGCGCTTCGCGGCCGCGCGGCGACTGCCGCGCTGACTAGTCCCTGGTATCGACGTTGCCGCGGAAACGTCCGGTGTCCGATGCGCGGACGTAAAGCGTTTCCGCGGCAACTCGTGTCTATTATTATCCGGATAATATTGACCCCTTAATTTCGTCCGGGTATTATTAGATCTCGTCAACGTGAGATCACCGTGATGAATGACTCGCAACCTATTGAATTTACTGCGTTTATTGGCTCTCACCGACTGGCTTCCGGATCCCTGGACCAGGTCGCCTTGGCGGCCAAGAAAGCGGTCGACCGTGGTATTCAACAACCTGTGTTGATCTATAACGACAATACCGGTCGCGCGATCGATATCGACAGTCGCGGCAGCGATGCCGAGATTCTCTCGCGGCTTGCCCAGCCCGCCCCGCCATCCCTGCCGCGCGGACGCGGCCGGCCGAAACTGGGTGTGGTCGCCCGCGAGGTCACCTTATTGCCCAGGCATTGGCAATGGCTTGGTGCCCAGCCCGGGGGCGCCTCCGTCGCGATTCGCAAATTGGTTGAGACCGCGCGGCGTGCGAACCAGCAGATCGACCAGGCCCGCCGGAGGCAGGAAGCGGCCTATCACTTTATGTCGGCCATGGCCGGCAACCTGGCCAACTTCGAAGAGGCCTCGCGTGCACTGTTCGCGAACGACCGCGAGCGGTTCAGTGACCTCGTCGGTAGTTGGCCGACCGACGTGCGCGATCACGCCTTCAAACTGGCTTTCGGCTAATAGAGCACGACATGAAATACAAGAATCTAGGTAACACCGGCCTGAAGGTCTCCGAGCTGTGTCTGGGCTGCATGACCTTTGGCGTTCCCGAACTCGGCGACCACCCATGGACCTTGCCGGAGCAACAATCCCGTCCTCTGATACGTAAGGCGGTGGACGCCGGGATCAACTACTTCGATACCGCCAACAGCTATTCCGACGGCACCTCCGAGGAAATCGTCGGTCAGGCGTTGAAGGATTTCACCCGGCGCGACGAAGTCGTGATCGCCACCAAAGTCTTTTTCCCGATGCACAAGGGCCCGAACGCCGGCGGGCTATCCCGTAAGGCCATCTTCACNNCCGATCGAAGAAACGCTCGAGGCCCTGCATGACGTCGTGAAGAGCGGCAAGGCTCGCTACCTCGGCGCCTCCTCGATGTACGCCTGGCAATTCAGCAAGGCCTTGCATCTCGCAAGGCAGCACGGCTGGACAGCGTTCGTGAGCATGCAAAACCACTACAACCTGCTGTATCGCGAGGAAGAGCGCGAAATGATGCCACTGTGCGCCGCCGAGCGAATCGCGGTAGTGCCGTGGAGCCCGCTCGCTCGCGGCCGGCTGACCCGCGCATGGGATACTGAAACCGCACGGACTCAAACGGATGTGTATGGCAACAAGCTCTACGTAGCCACTGTCGATGCCGATCGTAAAGTAGTCGAGCAAGTCGCGACGATCGCCGCCGCCCGCGGGGTACCGAAGGCGCAGGTCGCACTAGCCTGGATTGCGCAAAAACCGTTCGTCACAGCTCCAATCATCGGCGCTTCGAAACCGCAGCACCTCGACGATGCCGTCGCGGCCTTGACCCTCAAGCTCGAGGCGGCCGAAATTGCGCAACTCGAGGCGCCCTACGTGCCGCATACCGTCGCCGGACACACGTGAATCCTTGACTTAGGCGCCCGGCTTCCCGACAATCCGCGCCTCCTCCGTATTCCCCGGTAGCTCAGTGGTAGAGCGACGGACTGTTAATCCGTTGGTCGGCGGTTCGAATCCGTCCCGGGGAGCCAATTCTTCAAAAACCCCAATTCAAGCCGACCGCGCTCCCCGACTGCTCGGCCCCAATTCGAACCGCCGACAGACAAAAAGACGGGTTCGACGACGCCGCGCAGCGGCGGCGATCGCCCGCTAGGGCGACCCGAAGGGCGAGGCGCGAAGCGCCGAGTAATCCGTCCCGGGGAGCCAGACAATATCAATAAAATCAACTTATTGTACAATTTTATTGATCTTTTTTAGAGTCAATTACGCTCGAT
>PMMB01000274.1 GCA_003165495.1 Gammaproteobacteria bacterium
CGGCCCTTCGTCGAGTTCATCAAGCGCAGCGAACGCAGCATCGTTCGGTAACGATGTCTGCGACCGCAACTGCGTCCGCCGCTACGCTCGCGTCCTTCCCGCTGCGGGTGGGTTTGGTGGCGGGAGAAGCGTCGGGCGACACATTGGGCGCCGATCTGATCAACGCATTGCGCCGGCTTGCCCCTGATACTCAATTCTTCGGCGTTGCCGGCCCGAAAATGCAGGCTGCCGGATGCGAGACCTGGGAGCCGGCCGATTCGCTTGCGGTCATGGGTTTGTTCGAGATCGTGCGCGATCTGCCGCGCCTGCTGCGCCTGCGGGCGCGCGTCCGGAGCCGATTCCTTGCGGCTAGGCCGGATGTATTCGTGGGTATCGATGCGCCCGAATTCAATCTGCGCTTGGCCCGCGACTTGCGGACCGCCGGCATCCCGACCGTGCAATACGTCAGTCCGCAAGTCTGGGCTTGGCGGCAGAGCCGGGCGCGCAGTATTCACGAATCCGTGGACCTGGTGCTGTGCCTGCTGCCGTTCGAAAAGCGCTTCTACGATGAGCACGGCATGCGCGCTGAGTTTGTCGGGCATCCGCTCGCCGATGCGATTCCGATGACGGTGGACCGCCAGGCCGCGCGCGCCGCCCTTAAGATAGACGCCAACGCCCACGTCGTCGCCTTATTGCCGGGGAGCCGGCGCGGCGAAGTGGCGCGGCTGGCGGAGGAATTTGCCGCTACGGCGCGCTGGCTCGCTGCACAGCGCCCGCAGTTGGTGTTCATCGCGCCGATGGCGAGCGACGCCACGCGGGAAATCTTTTCGCAGGCGCTCGAGCGCCATGCACCTGCCCTCGAAGTCAAGCTCATCGAGGGTTGTGCCCAAACCGCGCTGATCGCCGCCGATGTGGTCCTGGTGGCCTCCGGAACGGCGAGCCTGGAGGCCGCCCTGTGCAAACGCCCCATGGTGGTCGTGTACCGTCTGGGGGCGATGACCGCCTGGACCCTACGCCGGCTGAAGCTGGTCAAAACCAAGTTTTTCGCACAACCAAATCTACTTGCGGATCGGCGCGTCGTCGGCGAGTATTTTCAGGAGGAGATTGTCCCAGAGTCGATCGGAGCGGAGCTCTTGATGTGGCTAGACGATGCCGAACGTCGCAGCGGCTTGGAACAAGTGTTCTCGCGAATTCACGCCGACTTGCGCCGTGACGCGGGCACTCGCGCGGCGCAGGCAATCGTGGCGCTGCTGAGTTCTCGCGGCCGCCCTGCCGCGGAGTCGCCGTGAGGCGGCGGGTGGCCGGCATCGACGAGGCGGGGCGCGGACCGCTGGCGGGACCCGTGGTCGCTGCGGCGGTGATTCTGCGCCCGGGCTGTCCCATCGACGGCGTCGCGGATTCCAAGGCACTGAGTCCGGATGAGCGGGGCGCCTTAAGCGTGAGCATTCGTCGCGATGCGTTGTGCTTCGGCATCGGTTGGGCGGATCGGGCTGAGATCGACGCGCTGAATATATTACAGGCCACTTTTCTGGCGATGCGCCGCGCCCTGCTGGCAATGACCTTGACGCCCGATCATGTGTTGGTGGATGGTAATCAATTGCCGTATTTGGGCGGTCTGGGTAAGACCCTCACCGCACGCGCTATTGTGGGCGGCGATGCCACGGAACCTGCCATCAGCGCGGCCTCAATCTTGGCGAAAACAGCCAGGGATAGTTATATGAATCACATGGATACACTATATCCTGAATATTCTTTCGCAACTCATAAGGGATATGGCACGCCCGCCCACCAGCGGCTTCTCGAGCTGCATGGGCCCTGTCCCTTGCACCGGCGCTCATTCGCTCCGTTGCGGCTTAAGGTCTAAGGCGCCCCCTTGAGGCAATTCGTCCATTTGCGATTGCACACCGAATACTCCCTGGTCGATGGGATCGTGCGGGTACCGGAGTTGATGGCCGCCGTGTCGGCGGCGGGAATGCCGGCGGTGGCTCTGACCGATCAGAGCAATTTGTTTGCGATGGTGAAGTTCTATAAGGAGGCGCTGGCCGCCGGCGTCAAACCGTTGATCGGAGTGGACATGTGGATTCGCGAAGTGGGCGAACGTGCGCCCCCGTCGCGCGCGGTATTTCTCTGCCAAAATCTTGTGGGTTATCGGCATCTGACGCAGCTGGTGACCCGTTCCTTTCTCGAGGGTCAGCAGCGCGGCGCACCGATGCTGGAGCGCAGCTGGCTGCAAAGCGACATGCTGCAGGGGTTGATCGTTTTGTCGGGCGGCGCGGCGGGTGACATCGGTCAGGCGATTGCCCGCGGCCGGGACGATGAGGCGTCCCGGTGTCTGACTGCTTGGCAGGCGCTGTGCGGCGATCGGTTTTACCTCGAGGTGCAGCGAACCGGTCGAGCGGGTGAACAAGCCTATNNGAGGCACACGAAGCGCGGGTGTGCATCCATGACGGTGCCCTGCTTGCCGACCCGAGCCGCGCGCGGCGCTATTCCGAGGAGCAGTATTTAAAATCGCCGGCGGAGATGGCGGAACTTTTTAAAGATGCGCCGGAACTACTTGATAATACGGTGGAAGTCGCGAAGCGATGCTCGCTGGAAATCCGCTTAGGTGCCTCCATGCTGCCGGCGTATCCGGTGCCTGCGGCCAGCACTACCGAAGACTTCCTGCGCGAGGAGGCGGTGCGCGGCCTTGGGGCGCGCTTGACGGCATCGCAAAGCGCGGACGTGGCGAGCACCGCCGACGAGGTACGCACGGCGGCTTACCGAGCGCGTCTGGACCTCGAGCTCGGCGTCATCTGCTCCATGGGATTCGCCGGGTATTTTTTGATCGTGGCCGACTTCATCCGCTGGGCGCGCGACAACGGCGTGCCGGTGGGGCCCGGCCGCGGCTCCGGCGCCGGCTCGCTGGTGGCCTGGTCGCTGCTGATCAC
>PMMB01000197.1 GCA_003165495.1 Gammaproteobacteria bacterium
ACCATGGCCCACACCATTCACGTCGACATCGTCAGCGCCGAAGGCCAGATCTATTCGGGCGAGGCGAGCATGGTGTTCGTGCCGGGCTCGCAAGGCGAACTCGGCATCGCGCCGCGTCATGCACCGTTGCTGACGACACTGAAGGCTGGCGAAGTCCGCGTGCAGTCGGAAGGCCAAGAAGAACAGTCATTCTATGTCGGCGGTGGAGCCCTCGAAATTCAGCCCAACCTCGTGACCGTGCTCGCCGACACGGCGGCGCGGGCGCGCGATCTGGACGAAGCCGCTGCCTTAGCCGCGAAGCAGCGCGCGGAGGATGCCGTGCGCGAGCGCACCGACATAGTGGAAATCGCCGAAGCGCAGGCCGAACTCGCCCGCGCCGTGGCACAATTACGGGCTATCGAACGCCTGCGTAAGAGACGCTAAGGGCCTTCGCAAACGGAACTGTCATGCAGCTTTCCGTCGTCATACTTGCTGCGGGTCAGGGTAAGCGGATGAATTCCAACCTGCCCAAAGTGCTGCAGCCTTTGGCGGGACAGCCGCTGCTGCAACACGTGATCGGCACCGCACGCACGCTGGAGCCGACCAATGTTTACGTGGTTTATGGACATGGCGGGGCGCAAGTGCAGGCGGCGCTGTCGCACGAGGCCGTCGAGTGGATATTGCAGGCGGATCAGTTGGGCACCGGTCATGCCGTGATGCAGGCCATGTGCGTCATNNGTCATCATTGATGAAACTGGTCGCGGCGGCCAATGAAGGCGCGCTCGCTGTATTGTCCGTGGATCTCGAGGACGCCTCCGGCTACGGCCGCATCGTTCGCAATGCCGATGGCCATGTCAGCGGCATCGTCGAGCACAAGGATGCAAGCATCGAACAGTTGCAGATCCGCGAGCTCAATACTGGGCTCATGGCCGCTCCCGCGGGGCGTCTGCGCGAATGGCTGTTGGGGTTGGGGAGCAACAACTCGCAGCGCGAATACTACTTGACCGATGTGGTCGCCGGCGCCGTGCAAGCAGGCAATCGCGTCGACGCCCAGCGGACCGCGAAGCCCTCCGAAGTCTTGGGCGTCAACGACAAAATTCAACTCGCGCAGGTGGAGGCCTTCTATCGGCGGGAAAGAGCAGACGAGTTGATGCTCGCCGGCGCAACGCTGGTCGATCCGGCGCGCATCGACATACGCGGCCATGTCGAGGTTGGGCGCGACGTGTTCATCGATGTCAATGCAGTCTTGATCGGCAAGGTGAAATTGGCCGCGGGCGTGAAGATCGGGCCCAATTGCCTCATCAGCAATTCGCAGATTGGAGCCGGCACCGAGGTCTACGCGAATAGCATCATCGACAATGCGAGTGTGGCCGAGAACTGCCGCATCGGCCCCTTCGCGAGAGTTCGGCCGGAGACGATTTTGCATCACGATGTGCACATCGGCAATTTCGTTGAAATAAAGAACAGCGAAATCGGCGCGGGCAGCAAGGCGAACCATCTGAGCTATGTGGGCGATGCCCGCGTGGGCAGCGGCGTCAACGTAGGGGCCGGCAGCATTACCTGCAACTACGATGGTCAAAACAAGTGGCCGACCCTCATCGAGGACCGCGCCTTCATCGGGTCCGGCAGCATGCTGGTGGCGCCGGTTAAAATCGGCGCCGGCGCGACCATCGGCGCAGGATCGACCATAACCGAGAATGCTCCGGGCGGCGAGCTCACTATGACGCGCGCCAAGCAGGGCACGGTTCCCGGATGGAAACGGCCGCATAAACTCGATGAAGAAGAAAAAGCGGCCACAATCGATGCCGCGCTAAAAAAACCGAAACCCTGATGTGCCGAAGGGGCGCTGATGTAGAACGTCGGTTTAGCGAAGCCCCCCCACATATTTCTCGGCATTGCGTACGTGTTGATGACGATATTTGCCGGGAAGTTCGACCGTGTCGATCTGAAGATGACGACAAGTCAATCGAGCGTCGATGCCGTCGGTCATGAGCATCGTGTCGGCTGCCGAATGTGATTTCTTCCACTCGAGGACTGTCGCTATGAGCCAGTCATCATTCCATTCGGGGTTCAAACCGTACTTGGCCATCTCCACATGCGGAGTGCTTGAAATGAAATGCAAGTCAACCCCCGGGTGAACTTGATCGCCCAACGTGATTAGGGAATCGAAACACGCCAAGACTTGCGCGGCGCGGTCCCGTGTCCACGAAGAAGGATGTGAAACCTTCAACTGTTCCAACTCTCTCAATGTAACGCGCGGCAATTGGACCGTTACCGAGTCGCTGCCCAAAATACGGCAGAAGTCGATCTCCCTGACGGGAACCGATTTTAAATACACCATCGAATCAAGGAAAATGTCCACTGCGGTGCTCCGTTAAATGTGTAATCCCCCTCGGCGGGTCGAATCTTCAGCTACCGCCTTGTAAATTTGCTGTTAGGAACTATAAGCCGTCGCGTGTCTAATCCGTAAATGCGAGCGCGCGCACATAGGTAGATTGCCTCGTGGCTAAATTGACAACTTTGTTACGCGCGACAGGCCTTTTTTAACGACCTTTGGTCTACCCACGAACCGGCCCTTACATACACTGAGCTCCCACGATTTCAGTGATCAAAGGTATAGACTTCGCCTAAAGGTAGGCGTGAGCGTCGCGTGTTACATGCTCTACGATGCTGTTTGCTTCCATAAATCCGGTTGCTGAAGTTGGGTCGGGGGGCAAAGTAAATGAAAATGCGAAAGTACCTGCAAGGTTTAGTGATCTCCGTCGTCGCAACTTGGTCTGCGCTGCCCGCAAGCAGCGCTGAGGAATTCTCAGCGTCGGCGGTCAAAGTATCGACTGGCGCGATCGTTGGGATCGTCACGAATTCGGACAAACTTCCCGTTGCAGGGGCGACCGTGACGGCCGCCAGGGTGGATGGCGGAGGCATTCGCGCAACGGTGTCCGGCAGCGACGGCGTTTACTCGTTTGCCGACATTCCGCCCGGCGCGTGGTCCCTCACCGTACAGGTTGACGGCTATCCGGATGCGGGCGTGCCGTCGCTGCAAGTCGTCGCGAGCAAAGCCTCTCGGCACGACATTGTAATGAACGTTCCGGTGACCGATGCGGTCGCCCGGGCGACGGTACCCGAGGCGCTCCAGGCGCCCCCACCGGGCCCGGATGTCGACCTGCAAACTCCATTTGCCGTCGGCGATGTTGGCTGGATGAACGGCACCTCGCGTGAAAAAGCGCCGATATTCGACACGAAGTTTTTCACGCCCGAGATCCGTCTCGACATGAACTACCTGCAAAGCGGCAACCACCCGATAGACCACACCATCGTAGGTTCGACCGAGGAGTTTCGCTCCGGGGAATTCCAGATCGAACAGGTGAGCTTTGGCGGTGACTTCCACTGGGAAGGCGTGAGAGCACGCTTTCTCTCGATGTTCGGCATGTTCGCCACCACCACACCGCGCAATGACGCCAGCTCCTCGGTGGGGCAGTGGGACCTCTCTAATGCTTACAGATACTTCTCGGAAGCGAACGCCGGGTATCACTTCGACGTGAACCACGGCCTCAATGTCGACGTGGGCGTCTTCGTCTCGTACATCGGCCTGTTCAGCTATTACAACTATGATAACTGGACATACCAGCCATCGTTCGTGTCATCGAACACGCCCTGGTTCTTCAACGGGCTTCGAGTCCAGTGGTGGCCGACACAGACTTTGAAAATCGAGCCTTGGCTCATCAATGGCTGGCAATCCTACGCCAAGTTCAACAGCAAGCCGGGCTTCGGCGGCCAGATCCTCTGGATCCCGAACGACTCGTTTAAATTGGTGCTCAACAGCTATTCCATCGGCCAAGATAATTTGGACTGCCAAGCAAATAGCACCAACGGATCCGGAACCACGGACACGCTCTGCCAGCCCCAAAATGGGGGTAACCCAAACGCGGCGGCCGGATCTCTCGTGGGGGCAGGCAGACCCGTCGATTGGTCGAGGGTGAAGCGTATTCACGAGGATGATAGCGTCGTGGTGAAATACTATGACGCACACGGCAACGGCGGCGCCGGCGTATCCAAAATGGCATTCAGCTATACGCTCGATATCGGCTGCGAATACGGCGGCGGCGTCACCTGTTCGAACGGCCAAAACAAGGAGAATTTTTTCGGCATGATGCTCTACGACCGTACGTGGTTCCACCGCGATCTGTACGCGGTGACGCTTGGCGGTGGCTTCATGAACAATCCCGGTCGCTACCTGGCCCTGACCCCGCCAATCAACGGAGCGACCGCCGCAACCGGTTCGCCGTACTTTACCCAGGCGCCTGGACAAAAACTCTATCAATGGGACTCGCAGCTTAATTTCCAGTATATGCCCAAGGATTGGATTACCTGGTGGACTGAAGCGACGTTTCGGCATTCGAGCGTGCCCTACTGGTCGGGATCAGGCGGCGTGACGCCTCCCGGCGGCAATACGGGCTCGCCGGGAAGCTGTGTTGGAGGCGGATCCAACGCCACCACCGGTCAGTGCTCCGCGGGAGACTGGTTTCCGGATCTTCGAACTCGCGAAGTAATCTGGGGAGCCGGTGTCCTAGTGAAGTTCTAGGCGCGCAGGTGCAAGTTTTTAACAAGATTTTTCCATTAAACGCATCAACCTCGACATCTTTTTGCCACCCGTCAATCTCATCTAAGCCACCGCACTGTTGATTGGTGGGGCCTGCTACAAAGGGATGAGTCGAATCGATGCAAAATCGCTGTCGTTCGTGGTCGCGAGTCGTCGCTGCCGCTCTGATGTGTTGGGCTACGCCCGCGGCATTCTCGGACGACGCGGCGAGTACCCGAGCCGTTGGCGCCACCGATCCGGACAGAGCCGCAGAAGGCTGCGTTAAGGGATCGGACAACCAGAGTTTCCTGGCGCGGCTCAAGGACAGCTATCAATCTCACTTGGCCTGGGACGGCGGCGATCCGAATGCGCCGCCCTCCGTTGTTGTCGGAGGCGCGGAAGTTCCGGAGTCCAATCCGCCTTGGCCGTATTCGACTTGGAACATCGGCGCGTCGCCGGCCATCGGCGTCGAGAACATGTACTACAATGCGCTGATGGACGCGCTGTATTGCGGCAAGGGCGGCCAGAAGTTGAAGGACAGCCGCTTCACCATCTACGGCTGGGTGGAGCCGGGTGCCAACGTCAGCACGTCGCACACGAGGTATAACTACGCGACTGGCACGGGCGGCAATTATCCGGCGGCCTATTCCTTCGAACCGAACACCGTTCAAGTAGATCAGGTTACGCTTTACTTCGAGCGCACTCCCGATGAGATTCAACGTGAACACTTCGACTGGGGCGGTCGCTTCACCGGGTTATACGGTACCGACTATAAGTACACCTTCAGCAACGGCATCTTCAGCAACCAATACCTGAACAGCGCGAAGCAATACGGCTTCGATCCCGCCATGTACTACTTGGATTTCTGGTTCCCGAAAATTGCCGAGGGAATGAATGTGCGCGTCGGTCGCTACATTTCGATCCCCGATATCGAAGCGCAGCTCGCGCCGAACAACATTACGTACAGCCATTCATTGCTGTACACCTATGATCCTTACACGCAAAACGGCATTGTCGCGACCACGAAGCTCAGCAAGAACTGGCAGATCCAGACGGAGATATCCAGCGGCAACGATGTCGCGCCGTGGGTCAAGAGCGAGCGCCATCTGACGCCGGCCGCCTGTGTCATTTGGACCTCCGATTCAGGAAAGGACAACATTTACCCCTGCATGAACGGCATCAATGACGGCAATTGGCGCTGGAACAACGTTCAACATGCCGTCGTCACCTGGTACCACAAGTTCGACTCCAAGTGGCATATGGACACCGAGGCCTGGTACATGTGGGAGAGCCGCACACCCAATGTCGATAACCCAAATGGACTGGCTCTGATCGCAGAGCGGTACTCGTACGTCAACTATGGCGCGCCTTCCGGTGCGATTTGTAACCCCACCTTGATCACTTGCTATTCCTACGAGTGGGCCGTTGTAAATTACCTCAACTATCAGGTTGGGCCGCGCGACGTGGTCACGTGGCGCACCGACTACTTGAACGACGCAAGGGGTCAACGCACCGGCTTCAAGAGCCGATATTACGAGTTCGATCTCGGTTACACCCACTGGGTGGGCGATACCATCGAACTACGTCCGGAAGTTCGCTTCGAGCATGCGCGCGACGTGGACGCGTATGACAATCCTACTGCAACGCCGGGTCACGGCAAGAACTCGCAAGCCATGATTGCCGCAGACGCAGTCTTCCATTTTTAGGCCGCGCCCAGCGCCCCGGTGCAATTGCAAATCAGCCCCGGCTATGGTCGGTCGCGGGCATTAGGCGCGTCTCGGCTTAAGGCTGCGAACATCACGGGACGAAACGGCGCCAAGCAGCTGATCACGCTCGTCCGTGATGGGCAGCGCTCGAAAGTCGTATCGCTCGAAGAGCATCGCAGCCTCCCGCAGTGTTCCATCCTTAGGCAGCGCAATCACGTGCTCCGTCATGATGTCGCCGAGAGTCTGCCCCGGTTCTGCGGCGACCATTTCTCGGATATCCACGACGCCTTTCAGCGTACCCGCCGCATCGGTGACGTAGACGTACATCACGACATCCATGCCGGTCGCGAGTTCGCGATAGCGGTCGAGTACCTCCACAGCCGGCGTCGTCGCCGGCAGTCTGATGAGCTTGAGTGATGCATAATGAAGGATCTTCTCATCGTGCTCTGCGATGATGTGCCCGACCTTGGACGATTTGTCCCGATCAATGAGCTTCAGGATCGCATCGGACTCATCGCGCGGCAAAATCGCGAGGATATCCGCGGCTTGAGCCGGGCTCATGTCGTTGATCAACAGCGCCGCGCGCTCTTTTTCTATCGCGTGTATCAACTCCCGCTGCACCCTCGGTTCGACCTCTTCGAGGGTATCGGACGCGTGCTCGGTCTCGAGCGCGTTGAACAGCGCAACACGTTGGCCGCCCTCGAGTTCCTCAAGGATGTCGGCAAGATCTACGGGATGGATCTCGCTGAGCTCCGCCTTGGGAACCTTGAGCTTGACGTTTCCGGCGAAGCTGCCCAGTTGCGCGGGGAGCGGCTGCACATACAGCCAGGAGACACGATTCTCTTTGTTGCGATCCGTCAACAGCTTGGCGAGCTTGTGAAGTCCCAGACGGCGCAGCGCCCGGTAGCGGCTAAAGTCGACCTCGGCAGCGTACAGCTTACCGTTCTGAACGGCGAGCTTGATGTCGTAGACCACCTCGACCTCGTGGTCATCCATGTCGAGAATCTTCTTGTCGAGTATGTGGTCGTGGAGCAGGATCAGAGTCTCCTGCGGTGCCTGCTCAAACTGCGCCATCGCCTCCCCGCCGATGTCGAGCACGACTTCGTTGTTGGAGATGAGCAATACTTTTTCCCAAGGTACTGTTAGCGCCGGGTACCCGAATGAGCGCGAAACGACTACGTGCGTGACTTCGGGGAGTTTGCCGGTTTCGACTATCGCGAGATCGCTCAGGCGGCCGATGCGCTGCTTTTTAACGAAGACTCCCCGGTCGAGAATTTCGCTCAAGTAGAACTCGTGCTCGAGTACGGTAACCACGGCCCTATCCCTGCGTCACGATCATAACGAACTTGTAGACCATCAACGCCACCAGAGCCAGCAGGTACACCCTGAGCACCATCAGCGAGACCCGGACGGCTCGGGACATCTCAATGCGCGGTTCGCGATAGCGGGCATTGATCGCGGCGATCTTGGCGGAGAGATTGCGGAATGCGCTCATGTCGGCTTCCTCGCCTATTTGAACAGATTGGGGAACAACACGGAAAACCCGTACAGGGTCGACAGGACGATAATCGACACGACGATAACGCCGCCGATAAGATTTTGGCCCGGTGTATTGCAGCGCTCGCCCATGGTTTTTCGGTCGTTGAGAAGCAATATCAGGAACACGAGGGCTGCCGGCAGCAGCGTCACGGCGATCACCTGCACGAACAACGTGATCAGGACCAGCGGCGCCTGCGGAATCAGAACGACAAGGCCGGCGGTCACGAGCGTGAAAAAGTACGTCGCGTAGAACCACGGCGCCTGACGGATTTTCGTATTGAGCGAGTGTGCCCAGCCGAAGATCTCGCCGAAGGCCCAGGAGCTGGCGAGCGAAATACAAATCGCGCCCAGCAGGCCGGCATCGAACAGACCAATGGCGAGGAAGGTCCCGACGTAGCGGTCGGTCTTCATCAATTCTTGGGACGCCTGAGCGGCGCTGTCGATGTCGACGCCCGGGAGCACGGTCCCGGTCACGATGACAATGAAGACGGCGACGACCACGGTAACGATCGAGCCGAGTAATGTGTCGAAGCGGCCCCACGGGATGTCCTTCTCCAGCATCCCCTTATCGACGACCGCACTTTGCTGAAAGAACAGCATCCAGGGAGCGATCGTCGTCCCGATGTTGGCCATCAGGAAGAAGAACAGCTCGCCGTTGAATCCACCGGCGAAATTCGGAATCAAACCCTGGTGCAGTACGTCGCGAACGGACGGGTGGACGAGAAAGGCACCGGGGATGTAGATCAGGTTCAACGCGCAGAACAGCAGCGCGAGCTTTTCAAACGTCCAATACCTGCCGTTCAGTACAATAACTGCCATCAGCACGATGACCGCGACCACTGTAATCCACGGGGGCACGCCGAATAAGCCGAGGGCGGCTGTCATGCCGATGAACTCGGTGACCAGCGTCAGCCAGTCGACGATCAACAGGTCAATCAGCGAAAACCAGCCCCAGAACGCGCCGAAGCCGTCGAAGATTGCCTCGGCGTGTCCCCGCTTGGTGACCGCGCCGAGGCGCACGGTCATTTCCTGGACGTAGTAGGCGACCGGGATCAGGATGAGCAGGAACCAGATCAGGTGGTAGCCGTACTTCGCCCCCGTAGCCGCGTAAGTGGTGATACCCCCTGCGTCGTTGTCCGCGACCATGACGACGATGCCCGGCCCGGCGATGACCAGGTAAAGTCGAACCGCCTTCCATGCCTTGCGAAGCGGATAGTAGAGTTTCGCAAAAAAATTCACGTCATCGTCCTTTCCCCCGGAGCCCAGAACCCGCCGCCCGCACAGCCGATCCCTGCCAATTTACCCAGCCCGGCCGGGATGCGCCACGCTTCAAAGAAAAAAACAGGAAATGATCAGCAGAGAGAATGCGAGCACGGCGATCATCCAGAAAAAAAACACTATCTCTGAGCCTGTAACGAGCAATCTGGTGAAGCTCGAAGAGCCCCTGGGCGTGAGGTTCGCAGCCATATCAATACTCCGCAAAATGCTTAAGCGATGTTGCTCAAGCCCGGGAGTGATGAATGCGGCGGATCAGCAGGTTAACGCTGAATTTACGTCACTGAATCTCTTCCAGGCCGTGATTCGGCCAAACGGTTGGCAGCACAGCGCCAAGCGACAACTGTCTGCGTCGCTGGCCGGGGTGCTAGGTTGGGGGTCCATGATTGAGACTCTGCCAAGGCGCAACGCTGCG
Organism: Gammaproteobacteria bacterium; assembly: GCA_003165495.1. GTDB lineage: Bacteria > Pseudomonadota > Gammaproteobacteria > Steroidobacterales > Steroidobacteraceae > Bog-1198. The sequence continues at coordinate 9,494 of PMMB01000197.1, forward strand.
CTGCTTGAGTAAAGATACCCTACCCGGGTATAGTAATGCAATAGAGGTTTCGAACTATGGGTCACGTCGCAAAGGAAAAAGCCAGGCTGCTGAATCGCGTCAAACGGTTGCGCGGTCAGATCGAGGCGATCGAACGCGCCGTCGAGGCGGATGGTGAGTGCGCCAATGTCCTCCAGCAGGCAACTTCCTGCCGCGGCGCCTTGGACGGATTCATCGCCGAGGTCATCGAAGACCATATTCGCGAACATATGGTCGATCAAAGCGCCGGGCGCGAGACTCCGCAGTCCCTAGCCGCTGAAGAGCTCATCGAGATTGTTCATCAGTATTTGAAGAAGTAATGCAAATGAGCGAACCGCAAAGCGAGCCCGGCCAACCGCCCAAGGGCCAGGACTCCATCGACCGGCGCGCGTGGTCACGAGAGCGCCAATGGCGCGTGGTGGGTATCGCCGCTGCGGTCGCGGTCATTGCGATACTGGCCGTCTGGTTGGGCGGCCGTGCCTTCGGTCCGCACGAGGCGCCGGCCGCGGAGGCGCCATCGCCTCCCGGCACTTTCCGCGCTTCCCCGCAGCAGCTCAAGACCTTGACGGTGGAGGCGGTGCAAACGCATGGATTCGTCAGCGAGGAGTTGACCGAAGGCAAGATCGCGGTCAACGGCGATCGCGCGACGCCGATATTTTCCCCGTATTCGGGGCGAGTCACTCGCGTCATCGCCGGCTTGGGCGACACCGTGAAATCGGGCGCGCCGCTCGCGATGCTGGAAGCTTCGGAGTTCGTACAGGCGCAAAACGACCTCCGTACCGCTGCCGCCCAGGTCAAACTCGCACGCATCAATGAAACTCGCAAACACGCCCTATACGACGCAAAAGGCGGCAGCCTACAGGACTGGCAGCAAGCACAGGCCGACTTGACGACGGCTGAAACCGCGCTCAACTCGGTGCGCAATCGCTT
>PMMB01000340.1 GCA_003165495.1 Gammaproteobacteria bacterium
ACCACGGTGGAGCAGGAATATTTCGCGATTCGCAATGCCACGACGCTGTATGACTTGACGCCCATGGTGAAGTACCGCGTGGCGGGTCCGGATGCGCTGCCATACCTCAATCGACTGGTGACACGCGACGTCGCCAAGCTCAAGCCGGATCGCGTCGCGTACTGCGTGTGGTGCAACGATGCGGGTCATCTCATCGATGACGGCACCATATTTCGCTTGGGCGCGGGCGAATATCGAATTTGCACGGCGGAACGACAGATCGATTGGTTTTTGGATTCTGCCATCGGGTTCGACGTCGAGATCGGCGAGGTCACGGAGGAAATAGCCGCGCTTGCGGTCCAGGGGCCGACCTCTTGCGCTGTGCTCAAGACGGTGGGTTTGCAGGGGGTCGAGAAGCTCAAGCCGTTTGAAATCGGCCAGTTCACGCTGGGCGCGCATCGGCTAACCGTGTCGCGCACGGGATTTACCGGCGACTTGGGCTATGAGCTATGGATGGAACCGGGTGCGTCCGAGGCCGTGTGGGATGCCTTGATGGAGGGCGGACATTCGCGGGGCATTCGCGCAATCGGTTCGCAGGCCTTGAACATCGCGCGCATCGAGGCCGGGTTCTTGCTGCCCAACGTCGATTTCGTGTCGGCCGAACACACGATTCGCACCGGGCGAGATCGTTCCCCGCTGGAGTTGGGCCTGGGATGGCTGGTGGATTTCAACAAGGGGCATTTCACCGGGCGGCGCGCGCTGCGGAACGAGATGACCCAGGGTTCGCGCCGCCAACTCGTCGGCCTAGACATCGCCGGCAACAAGCCGGCCCACAACTCCCTTCTCTACACCGACGACAGCGGCAAACGCGAAATAGGCAGCGTCACGTCCGCGATTTGGTCGCCGACTTGCAAGCGCAATATCGCCCTTGCTATCGTCGATGCACCGCATTTCCGGATCGGCTCGACGGTTTGGGCGGAAATCTACTTGAATCGTGAACTCGTATGGGAGCGCCGGATGTCGCGAGCGCAAGTTGTCGAGCGGCCCTTTTTTGCGCCTGACCGCCGTCGCGCGACGCCGCCTGCGGAATTCTAGAAACCGTGGCCGCCACGCCGAAATCCATCGCTGACCGGCCCTGGCTCGATCCGGACGCGAAACCGCAAATCGTCATCGAGAGCATCAACAAGACATTCGGCGCGTTTACCGCCGTCGACAGCGTTAACTTAAGGATTTACAAGGGCGAGATGTTCGCGCTCGTCGGCGCCTCCGGCTGCGGCAAGACGACGCTGCTGCGCATGTTGGCCGGATTCGCCTCCCCAAGCGCCGGGCGAATCATGATCGAGGATGTGGACATGACCCGGGTGCCCCCGCATGAGCGCCCGGTCAATATGATGTTTCAGTCGTACGCCTTATTTCCCCACATGTCGGTCGAAGACAATGTGGGCTACGGCCTGCGCCGCATGACATTGGACAAGCCCGTCAAACTCGCGCGGATTCAAGAAGCGCTGGAAATGGTGCAATTGGCGGCGCTGGCGAAGCGCAAACCCCACCAACTTTCGGGCGGTCAGAAGCAGCGTGTCGCCTTGGCGCGCGCGCTCATTCGACGACCGAAGGTTTTGCTGCTCGATGAACCTTTGAGCGCCCTCGACAAGAAATTGCGCGAACAGACACAATTCGAGCTGATGAACATCCAATCGCAGGTCGGCATCACGTTCGTTTTCGTCACTCACGATCAAGATGAGGCGATGGCGCTATCGACGCGAATCGCGGTCATGAATCGCGGCCAGGTCGTGCAGGTCGGTACGCCCTCCGAGATCTATGAATTTCCGCAGAATCGTTTCGTGGCAGATTTCATCGGCACCACGAATTTGTTCGAGGGAACCGTGAGCGGCACCGAGCCCGGCCACCTCATCGTGCGCAGCGCCGAGGCCGGTTGCGACCTCATCGTCGATGAGCTGGGGCGCTTCGGCAGCGGACAACGCGTGTGGGTGGCATTGCGGCCGGAGAAAATCCGCTTGAGCAAGGAGCCGATCGCCGGCAGCCGTTTCAATCAGGTCAAGGGAATGGTTTGGGAATTAGGCTATCTCGGCAATCGCTCCACCTATCGGATCAAAACGGAAACCGGAAAGCTCGTGACCGTTTTCGCACAGAACGATCGGCGCACTTCGGAGTGGTCCATCGATTGGAGCGATGAGGTGTACCTGAGTTGGACCGCCAATTGCGCGGTGGTTCTGCAGCAGTAATCGGTTCACGCCCAAAGGCAGGTCACGCATGCAAGTACGATTCGGCACTACCATCAATGCCTTAGGTTTAGGCGCGCTGCTGTTGTTCGGCGCGGCGCCGGCTCTGGCCGGCAAAACGCAGAACGTCGTGCTGATCGTGAGCGATGGACTGCGGTGGCAGGAAATCTTCACCGGCGCGGATGCCAGTCTACTGAACTCGAAGGAGGGCGGCAGCTGGCTTGCGGAGTCGGAGCTGCGCAAACGCTACTGGCGCGAGGACGCCGATGCGCGACGCGCGCTGCTGTTTCCGTTCTTGTGGGGAACGGTGGCCAAGCAAGGGCAGATTTATGGGAATCAACTGAAGGGCAGCATTGCGCACGTCACTAATGGGAAGGCGTTTTCTTATCCAGGCTACAACGAAATGTCCACGGGTTATCCCAACGACGCCATCGACAGCAATGAGTTCGGACCGAATCCGAATGCGACGGTATTCGAATGGCTCAACAAGTTCGACGAGTTTCATGGCCAGATCGCCGTTTACGGCACCTGGGACGCCTACCAGAGAATTTTCAACAAGAGCCGCAGCGGACTGGTAATGCAGACGGGATGGTCCCTGCCGCGTAAGGCGCAGGAGACGCCGCGCGATGCCTTGCTGCGTGAGCTCTACGACACGACGACGCCCCTTGACGAGGAAGACGTCAGCAATTCCTTGCTACAAATACCGCTTTTGGACTATGTGAAGGCGGCGCATCCGCGCGTCTTGTTCGTGGGCTACGGCGAGACCGACAATTGGGCCCACCAGGGCCGCTACGATCTCGTCCTCGACAGCGCACATCGCATGGATCATTTCGTACATCAGTTGTGGGACACCATGCAGGCGATGCCGCAATACCATGGCAACACCACATTCATCATCACGACCGATCACGGGCGGGGCAGCGGTCTCACGGAGTGGAAAGAGCACGGAGTCGAAGAGAAGGGTTCGGAAAATATCTGGATCGCGGTGCTGGGCCCGGATACGGCGCCGCTCGGCGAGCGGACCCACGTCGCCCCGGTGACGCAGGCGCAAATCGCCGCGACGGTGGCGGCGTTCGTCGGCAAGGATTATCGCCATGATGTGCCGAAGGCGGCCTTGCCGATCGCGGGCGTGCTGAGCGGGGCGCACGAGTAGCCGCCGACCGCCCGTTGTCGGTGACGCGTATCTACTTACGGGTGCGCAGGCTTCAGCCGCGCGGCGGAACGTCGCTTCGCCGCGATGACTTCGATTTCCAGCAGAGCGCCCGGCGCGACCAAGGCCGCGACTTGAACGGCGCTGCGTGCGGGTTTGTTCGGTTGTTCCTTGGTCCCGAAGAACTGGCTGTAGCCGGCCATCAACCCGGGAAAATTGAGTTTATTGTCGTTGGCAGGATCAGCGGCCATGAATACCGTCATTTTGACGATATCGCCCATCCCGAGGCCGAGCTTGGCAAGCGTGCCCTTGATCGATGTGAGCACGCTGACGGTCTGGGTTTCCATATCGCCGAAGACCGGCACCGTTCCCTTGGGCGCATCTTTGTTGATCGCCGAGGGCAGCGCACCGCTGACATAGACCGTGTCGACACCGGCGCGGACGGTAACCGCAGCAGAAATTGGAAAAGGATTGCCATCCGGTAGCGGTGTGCGCACGACGTCTTCTGCGCCCAGGGCAACGCAAGTGACTGCGGTTGCGAAAAATGCCAAGGCGAGCACTACGCCGCGCTGGCGTTCGATCTTTCGCATTTCCAATCCCCTTTGCATTTGAATGAGTACTGAAGCCTGAGCATCGCAATAGGCCCGACCCGCTGTCCAGATGTTTTTTCACGAGTGCACGGAGTTGGTGCCTCGCACGATTGTGACCGCACTGTGACAGAACATCGATGGTTCGGGAATAGCCGTTGTTGCTGGACCACCACAGATGCAGCCGAATTGGATAGATTCTAGGTTATTGTTGCAAGGTGCTGATATGGAGAAAGATATATCGCTCAATATCATCCGCTATCTGCGCGCTCATTGGCGACGGAATCCAGGTTGTTGCATCTTGGCCCATTAATTGCACCCGCAGCGTGGTAGCGCACAACAACAATCGACAAGCGCCTCAGACCAGCGATTGGGGGAGGGGCGTGTCAATACCAGTCAGGGAGAATGTTCCATGTCGTTTCATCTAAGAACTCAGCAGTTACTAATGCTGCGCGCCGCCATCGCCACGCTGTGTGCGACGACAGCTCTGCAAACGCCTCGAGCGCTGGCCGACGCGGTCGGCGCAGCCGACGCCGAGGGGGGACTCGACGAGGTCATCGTGACCGGTACCCGTCAATTGGGTATCAGGGCTGTCGACAGCGCAGCCCCGATTCAAATCGTCAGCGGGGCGCAGTTAAAGAGTGCCGGTGCTTCCGATCTGATGTCGGCTCTGGTGACACTGGTGCCCTCATTGCAGATGGAGGCATTCGGCTTCGACATGTCTGGCCAAACCTTGCAGGCAAGATTGCGCGGCGTCAGTCCTAACGACGTCCTGGTGCTGATCAACGGTAAACGACGCCATACGACCGCGAATCTCGCCATCGATACGGGTTCGCCCTTCCAAGGCGGCGCCGGCGTTGATCTCAATTTCATTCCGCTGGACGCGATCGACCACGTCGAAGTGCTGACCGAAGGCGCGGCGGCGCAATACGGAACCGACGCCATCGCGGGCGTTATCAACATCATTCTGAAAAAGAACTCATCCGGGAGCAGCATCACCGGCACCTATGGTCAATACGGCGACGGCGGCGGCGGCAAGACCGAAGACGTGAGCGGCAACGTGGGCCTCGAGCCCCGTACCGGTTCTTATTTCAACATCACCGGCGACTTCCGTATGCACGGCCACAGCAATTCCGGCGAGATCGATCCGCGCTTGCTCCCGGCCAATTTGGCCGCCGCAGGCTATCCGAATACCAACGCGGCGAATGTGCCGGGGTATCCGAACCTGAACCTGATCGACGGCGATGCCGCGGTTCAACAAAAGATATTGTCCGTGAACGCGGGCTGGGATTTCGACGGCGGGACCGAACTGTATTTCGTCGCCACCTACGGTCACAAGTATGCGGCTTCCTACGAGAATTACCGCATGCCGAATAAGGCCGCTTACACCGATCCGACAACATTGGTGACGATCTATTCGCAACCCAATGGTTTCAATCCCCAAGAGGCGAACGACGAGAATGACTACCAGTTCACCGGCGGCATCAAGGGTATCGCCGCCGGGTGGGATTGGGATCTGACCACCGGTTTCGGCAGCGACCGCGCTAACCTGTACACGCTGGATACCGTCAATACGGGTTACTACGGCGATACGGGCAATGCGGCTGCCGGAATGCTCAGCAACATCTACGACGGCTTCCTGCAAGCCACTCAATGGACCTCCACGGTTGATTTTCAGCGCAATTTCGATGTGGGATTCGCGGCGCCGTTGAACGTGGCGTTCGGCGGTGAACACCGCCGTGACACTTACTCAATCGGCGCCGGCCCACCGATCTCCTACATTGACGGCGGGGCTTCCTCTTATCCGGGTTTTACGCCGCTCAACGCTGGATCTAACTCTCGGACCAACGATGCGGGTTACGTCGATTTCTCCACCAAACCGGTCGCTGCGTTACGGCTAGACGCGGCGGCGCGATTCGAGCACTACAGCGACTTCGGCAATGCGACAGTCGGCAAATTGACGGCGCGCTTCGACTTTTCGCCGCAGTTCGCGCTGCGCGGTACCATCAATAATGGCTTCCGCGCGCCGACGCTTGCCGAAGAGTTCTACTCCTCGACGAATGTCGGGCCGCTGACGGCCTACGTCCAATTGCCGCCCAACTCGCCGGCCGGTAAGTTGCTGGGTCTCGGCAACGGGCTGCAACCCGAAAAATCGGTCGACTTCAGTGTGGGCCTCGTGTGGCGCCCAATGGAGCACATGAGCACGACTCTGGATGTGTACCAAATCTCGATTACGAATCGCATCGTAGGCAGCGGCAACGTACAGGGTCAGGTCAACGGCGTACCGACAGCGGCCTTTGCGGGCGTCGGTGCTGCAATCGCCGCCTATGCGCATGGTTCAGATGTCATCGATCCGTTTGTGCTGAGCAAAGGCTCATATGGCATCAATGTATTCGCGAACGGCATCGATACCCGCACCGACGGCGCCGACTTGGTCTTCAACTTTCCGTACGATTACAGCTTCGGCAAGATCGACTGGTTGATCAGCGCGGCGTACGACACGACGACCATCACCAAGCGCGCCGCAACGCCTGCGGCGCTGGGCGGGGCCACGCTGTATGACGTCGAGGCCTACTCGGAACTGCAAACGGCGAGCCCGAAATACGTGATCAATCTCGGCGCGCTCTTGACGATGGACAAGCTGACCCTCAACCTGGTAGAAAAAGTTTACGGCCCGTCGGCGGATTACGAGAATGATGACGGTGACAACCCGACCAACGCCAATGAGTACTTCAAGGACCAGATCGGCGTCACATTGATCACCAACCTGGATGTGGGGTTCCAGTTCACGGAGGCGGTGAAATTGTCCGTCGGTGCGCAGAACTTGTTCAATAGGTTCCCGAACAAGCTCAACAGCAATATTCTGAATCACGAAATTGCGGCTAATGATAACGCTGCCGTTGACCAGTACCCGATCTTCTCGCCCTTCGGCATCAACGGCGGGTTCTACTACGTGAAGGCGGTATACAAGTTCTGAATTAGAATATCGACGTTGTGCCGCGGCCGGCCGGTGCCCAAATTCACCGGCCCGCGGCATTAGTGGTGCGGCAATGCCGCCACCTGGCTGGCGGTCGCCACGCCTTTCCAGTTGTTACCGAAATGGCTGCGCACGTAGTTGACCACCTCAGCCACTTGGGCGTCGCTCAGGCGCACGGCACCGAACACAAATTCAAATTGATCAGTGGGTAAGCCGAACGCCGGCATGCCGTTCTTGCCGTTGAGCACGGTCAACGCCACATATTGCCAGGACACCAACGCAGGGTCGCCCGCTAATTTTGGATAATGTCCCGCGCCGACTGCGCCTTGTGCTTGGGGCATATGGCAGCCCTGACATATATGTCCGTAGATCTCCGCTCCGCTGACGTTGCCGATGTCAGCGGTCGGGGTAACGGCGGAGTCGTCCGCCCAGGCGCCCGCAGCCGCCCCCACGATCAATAACAATGGCAAAACACACCGCATTCCGGCGCGCGGCAGTGGGGGCCTCATGCCGTTGCTCCTGCCGCGATTGCGCGCTGATGTAATCGACCGATGGCATCGAGGGCCGACGTGACCGCTCCTTCCTGCCAACCGCCTATGTAAGAGGCGTGTTCGCCCGCCAAGACGATGCGTCCATCGATCTCGCACAGATCGTCGTAGTGCTTGGCGCGGGTATCGGACGTCCACATGCCGAAACAGCCCATCGTGAACGGCGAGCGATGCCACGCCACGGCGACGCCGTTATCGAACTCTTGTGGATATTGGGGATGAATCTGACTGCCGTAGTCCAACGCCTTCCGCACGCGCTCATCCGGCGTCATGGCGGTGAATTCCATGGCATTCGTACCCCAGATATACCCGCCCAAGAGCACGCCCTTGCCGCCGCTGTGAAACCCCGTGTTCGGATAGCCGATGTTGGCGATGGGCAAATCGGTGTAGGTGATGCCGCCAAAGATATGCTCGTCTTCCTCCCAGAAGCGGCGTTTGAATTGCAGACCCACCTTGACGGCCGAGGCATACGGCACCGCTGCGATGGCGGCGGCCAAGGCCGGTCCGACATTCATGGGAATTTGAGCGAGGATGGGCAGCGGAATCGTGCACAAGCACCAATCCGCCCTGGCCTGGAGCTTGGTTCCCGGCTTGCGGGTATCCTCGTACGCGACGCTCACGGACTGGTTGTCTTGATGGATGTCAGTGACCTTGGAGTTGTAGCGAATCAACGGACCTAATTCACGGCCGAAGGCCTCGCCGACCCGACCCATGCCGCCGACCGGTTGGAACAACGCCGTCTGCATGTCGAACATATCGCCGGCCGATATGCCTTGCCACAGCCTCGACTCCAATATGTCCGTCAGGCCGATAGGTTCGGAGGGAATGGGGCGTGCGGTCAGACCGCCGCCCGGATCCTTTTGGTAACCGCGTCGCTCGCTGCTGGTGTTAGACGAGATATAGGCGTTGGTCTTGTCGAGCGCCCCCCAATTGCGAAGCGACTCGAGCAATCTCTCTTGATCCTCTTTACTGACCGACGCATCGAGTGCGTTTTGCCGCGTCGCCTTGGATAACAGCTCGGCCACATGCCCTTGATAATCGGCCTTGATCTCGCGATAGCGCTGCGGCTTGCCGCCAAAGGCCCGGCTGCTGTGCAGATACGCGTTGTAGTTCACCTGCAGGAACGGTTCGAGCGGTACACCCAGCCGCCTGCAGTAGCTGAGCATGCCTCGGTGGTGATAGGGAATTCGCCAAGGACCGGGATTGATGTACAGGTCTTTGTCGAACCGGCACTGCTGGGTGAGTCCACCGAGTTCCGTGTAGCTGTCGCCGCCGCGTAAGCTCCAATTGCGTCCGCCGGCCCGATCGTTGTATTCCAATACCTGCACCTGATAGCCGGCGTTGCGCAGCTCATAGGCGGCGCTCATTCCGGCAATGCCCGCTCCGAGTATCAGCACCGAGGCGCCCTTGGGCGTGCCTTGCAAATCGATGGGACCCCGATACGGGGAGTCCGCGGCAAAGCCGAGGCTGCTCATCGCCTGGTACATGGCGGTACTTCCGGCGGTGACGCCGATCATGCGCAACAGATCGCGCCGACTTGGAGAAGGCACGCCAGAATTTTTTCCCATCCCAACCTCGAGTGAAGAACGACCCCGCTTGGGTGCCATCAGTTATCACATGAAGCGCGGCCGCAATCAAGCCGGGAGCAAGATGAGGGCACATGCCAATAGAGTGCATTCTCGCCGGCACACGCCCTCATACCTGCCGCAATCCCGCTTTTTATATTATACTCGTGACATTACAAAGAGCGACCGTTTTCGAGGTTGGCAATCATGCGGAATGTGAAGACACTCGGGCTTCTCGGCACCGGCGTCATCGGCGGCGGGTGGGCGGCGCGCGCGCTGCATTTTGGAATCGACGTCATCGCGGCAGACATCAAGCCGGAAATGGAAGAGTGGATTCGCGGCGCGGTAGCCAACGCCGAGCCTGCCTTGGCGAGGCTGACCTTCGCGCCTTTGCCGCCCAAGGGCCAATTGTCGTTCACCACGGATCTTAAGGTGATGGCGCAGCGGGCCGATTTCATCCAAGAGAACATTCCGGAACAATTACCCTTGAAGCAGCGCATGCTGGCCGAAGTCAGCCGGCACGCTGCGGCGGACGTCATCATTGCGTCGAGCACTTCGGGCCTCACGCCGACCGACTTGCAGCGCGATATGGCTTCGCCCGGGCGCTTTTGCGTGGCGCATCCGTTCAATCCCGTCTATTTGTTGCCCTTGGTCGAGCTGGTAGGTGGGCAAAAAACGGTGCAGGACACCATCGATGCGGCGGCGAAATTTTTCACCTATATCGGGATGCACCCGCTGCACGTGCGGCGCGAGGTGCCGGGACACTTGACCGATCGCCTGCAGGAAGCGTTGTGGCGCGAAATTCTGCATCTTGTGAATGACGGGGTGGCCACCACCGGCGAGCTTGACGAATCCATCATTTACGGACCGGGTCTGCGTTGGGCGGCAATGGGCACGAATCTGATCTACCACCTCGCGGGCGGCGAGAGCGGCATGCGGCATATGCTTGCGCAATTCGGCCCTTGCCTGAAGTGGCCCTGGACCAAACTCGAAGCACCGGAACTCACCGAGACCTTGATCGATCGCATGGTCGAGGGCACACAGGCGCAGGCTGCGGGCCGTTCCATTCGAGAACTCGAGCGCCTGCGCGACGATTACCTCGTCGCGATCCAGCAGGTGCTTCGGCAATACAATATCGGCGCCGGCGCCACATTGCGCTCGCTCGAGGAACGGCTGTATCAAGAGGCCGCAACCGCCCGCGCCGCACAGTCGATTGATCCGGATAAGCCTCTGCGATTGCTGGACACTGTGGTGAGACCGGAATGGGTGGACTATAACCGCCATATGTCGGACTTTCGTTACAGCCAGGTATTCGGTGATGCGATGGATGCGCTTTTTCGCCGCGCCGGAGTGGATGAGACCTACCGCGAAACCGGACGCATGTATTACTCCGTCGAGAATCACGTCAGACACCTCGGAGAGGCCAAGGCGGGCGAGCCGCTGTACGTCACGACGCAGTTGCTTGGAGTTGATGACAAGCGCTTGCACGTCTTTCATCGGATGCATCGCGGCCGCGACGACAAGCAAATCGCCACGGCGGACCAAATGTATCTGCACGTCGACACCGGCGCCGCCAAGGCGGCGCCGGCCGATGCCAAGATCCGCGCCAAGCTCGAGTCGATTCGCAGCAAACAGGCTGGATTGCCGCCGCCGCCCGAGGCGGGCCGCGCGGTTGGGCGCGCGCAGCGCTAGCCCTCGCCATGCCAAAAATCGTCGATCACGCCCAGCGACGCGAAGAGATTGCCCACGTCGCCTGCCAAGTGGTCGCACACTACGGCTTCGAGCAAGCCACGGTGGCACGCATTGCCCGTGCGGCCGGCTACACGACGGGTATGGTGGCTCACTATTACGAGTCCAAGCAGGACATCATTCTGGCCGCCTTGCGCCTGATTTTGTTGCGAATCGAAGCAAGGCTCACACGTAAGCGCGAGAGCGGTGAAGCGAATCTCTTGGAAGTGCTGTCCGAGGCGCTGGCCATCGATGCGCAAAGATTCACCGAGTGTGCCTTTTGGATGGCCTTTTGGGGTCAGGTGTCCGCGGACAAAAAACTTAAGCGACTCAACGTCTGGGTGCACCGTGAGTACATGCGTTTGTTCACCCGTTGCTTTGCCGAGCATTGGCAGGAATGGCCGGCATGGCCGCAACCGGTGCGCGATCAAGTGCTGCGCTCGGTGGTGACATTCATCAACGGACTAACCGCAAGCGCCGTCACCAGCCCGAGCGATTGGCCGGCTGGGATGCAGATCGAACAATTGCGGTTGCAATTGGACCTGCTACGTCAATGGGGAAGACGAGACGTGCGCTGCGGCTCCCGGCTGAAATGAGGGATTAACAATGGATTTTTCGCTCAGCGATGAACAGCAAATGGTCGTCAAAACGACACGGGAGTTCGTGGTCAATGAGCTTTACCCACACGAGAACGAAGTCGAAGCGACCGGTGTGCTGCGCGAGGATCTACATCGGGAGCTGAAGGCGAAAGCCATCGAGGCAGGTTTGTATGCTGCCAACATGCCGGTGGATGTGGGCGGGGCGGGTCTGGATACCGTCACCTGGGTTCTGTACGAAAAAGAGCTGGGGCGCACCAATTACGCCCTGCATTACTCCTGCGTCGGCCGGCCGTCGAATATCCTGCTCGCCTGCGAGGGCGAGCAAAGAGAAAGGTACTTGCTGCCCACCGTACGTGGTGATCGAGTCGAATGCCTGGCTATGACGGAGCCGGGCGCCGGCTCGGATCTGCGCGGAATGAAGACCATGGCGGTCGCGACAGGCGACGATTTCGTCATCAACGGCACGAAACATTTCATCAGCCATGCCGATCATTCGGATTACGTCATCCTGTTCGCGGCCACCGGCGAAGAGACGACCGCACACGGCGTGCGTAAGAAAATGACGGCGTTTTTGATCGACATGGGACATCCGGGCTTCGAGGTGCGGCCGGGGTATAAGAATGTGTCACACCGCGGCTATACCAACAGCATTCTCGAGTTCAACAATTGCCGCGTTCCGAAATCGGCGATATTGGGGGATCTGCACCGCGGCTTTGATGTGGCGAACACCTGGTTGGGAGCCACTCGTTTGCAAGTGGCGGCCACCTGCCTGGGGCGCGCCGAACGCGCTCTGCAGCTATCAACACAGTGGGCGGTGGATCGGGTGCAATTCGGCCAGCAGATCGGCAAATTTCAAGGCGTGAGCTTCAAGTTGGCCGACATGGTGGTGGAGCTACGAGCCGCCGAGCTCTTGGTTCTGGAAGCTGCGTGGAAACGCGATCGCAAGATCGATACCGACATGGATATGGCCATCGCCAAAGTCAAAGCCACCGAAATGCTGGCGATGGTGGCCGATGAAGCGCTGCAAATACACGGTGGAATGGGACTCATGAGCGACTTGCCGCTGGAGCGCATCTGGCGCGACGCGCGCATCGAACGCATTTGGGACGGCACCAGCGAAGTTCAACGCCATATCATCTCGCGCGGCCTGTTGAGGCCCTTGGGCGGTTGATCCCCAGCGGCGTGCACCGGATTGGAGCGCGCCGTGCGCAGCGACCTACACGCTCGACGTCTGAATAGTCCTACACGAGTGTGGGCAATTCACCGACCGTAATGCCCCAACTGGGGCGGGATACTCCAGAGCACCCGACTTATGTGCAAGGAGTCCGTGATGCGCAGTGAAAACGTACCTACCCCTTCGAGTCCGGAGAGACTGCCGCAAGCACCCTACGACCCGCCCGAGCCCGCCCCCCAGGCGGCCGCATGGCGCAGGGCACTCAAAGTGATCGGATACA
>PMMB01000159.1 GCA_003165495.1 Gammaproteobacteria bacterium
CGGCCGTCGTGCACGCTCTTCACCTCGAAGTGCTCGGCGTCCAAGTACTCGGTGAGCATTTGACATAGCTCCCGATCATCGTCGACCAGGAGCACTCGCGCTTCGCGCGTCTGGTTAAGATCCGTGGTGGATGGATTAGAGAGTGTCATAGTCGTGCCCATACTCTGGCACAGTCGGCGCTAATCGATGGCTGCGGCGCAGGAATTCACAATTCTTAACAGATCGTTGCGTTGTCTGCGACACTTGTTTGCACAGGCGGAGCTTAGGATAGCGGCGTACCGAACCTAATCACAGCATTGGAGCCAAGGAACATGAAATCAATTCGCAATTTGCTGACGGCAACGCTGCTGACGGCCGGAGCGGTGTTGACGGCCGCCACCAGCATGTCCATTGCGAGTGCGGCCGATGAAGCGACGACGACCCCGCCTGCGGCGCCCGGACCCCATGGATGGCATCACGGCAGAGGGCCGTGGCACCTGCTCGGCAAACTGGGCTTGAGTGCGACGCAGAAGCAACAGGTCAAGGACATCATGGCGGCGGCGCGCCCGCAGATGCAGAGCCTGCACGAGCAAATGCAAGCCAACTCGCTGATACTTCGGCAAACGCAGCCGACCGACCCGAACTATGCCGGCATCGCCTCGAAGGTGAGCCAGACTCACGGTTCGTTGTCCGCGCAAATGATGACCCAGCATGCCGACGTGCGTGCTCAGGTGTTCAATGTGCTGACGCCGGCGCAGCGGACACAGCTCGCCGCGCTCGAGGCCCAGATGCCGGCGCATAAGCGGTGACTACCGTTGGGTGGCGCCAATCCCGTCTTTCTTGAGTAGATCGATCACACTGCCCGGACCGGCCAGATGGCCGGTGCCGACGATCACCAGGTAGTTCTTGTCGTCGTTGAGAAGGGCTTCGATTTTGGGCACCCACTTGCGGTTGCGTGCCCCCAGGACGGATTGATAGAGCTTGGGATCGCGCCCGAGTTCGGACTGCAGCTGATTCTCGAACCACAGCATATCTCCGCGCTGCCAGGCGTGGACCATGGAATCCACCTCCTGGGGCAAGTCATGTGCCTGCTCGAGGCTCGACACCAGGTACTCGGCCTGGGTATCCAAGGGCATGTTCTGGAACAATGAGATTTGATCGTGGACGGTTTCGAGGCCTGCCACGCTTTTACCGTCGTTGCGCGCCCGTTCCATGAAATACATTTCGACGCCGGCTTCGGGTTGAAAGCCAAGCTGCGTCAACTGCTGTTGCGAAATGGCCTCGGCGGCGAACCAGGGCGCAAATTGATCGAACAAGGACAGTTCGACTCCGACCTCGTGCGCCAACGCATCGGCGCGCTCATAGCGCTCTCTCCCCAACACGTCGGGCAGCGTTTTGCCTTCCGGCAGGATCGCGCTGGTGAGCATTTCTGCCTGCACTTGTGCCGAAGTGATCTCTTCCAAATTCACTTCCATGAGCACGGATTTGACATTGCTGTACGCGTCCAGCACCGCCGGAGCCAGCGGATAGTCGCTCTGGCGCAGCACGTGAATGGAACCCAGCAGATAGACGGTGTTGTGTTTGCCGTGCAATTCCCAGAGTGAATGCAGCGCGCCGTCCGCGCGGGCGGTCACGCAGAGCAACAGCGCGCACAGCGCCGGGCCCAAACGGGACGTGACAGTGCGTTGCATCAGCGGGGGCTCGTTGGGGAGCCTAGCGCGCCACTGACTGGCGCCTCTGCAGCGACTCGATCCAGTGGACCGCGGTGTCGATGCGTCCATCGGCGTGCAAGTCGAAAGACCGATACGCGGGCGGCCGCGAATCGACCGCATAGCGATCGCTGTTGGGCAGGAATTGCGCGCCGGTCGACGGGGTCGCGAACAGGCGAACATCGCCGCGTTGGCCGTCGTACACCTGGTGCACATGTCCCCACACCACGGCGCGGACGTGGGCGTGCGAATCGATGACGCGCCAAAACCCTTCGGGGTCGGCGAGACCCACGGTGTCCAACCAGCGGCTGCCCATGAATATCGGGTGATGATGCAGACACACCATGGCGTGTTTCGATGAATGCTTAAGCGCGTCGTCGAGCCGCGCAAGTTCATTTGGGCAAAGGCGACCGCCGACGTGCCCGGGATCGTAGCTGTCGAGCATGATGAATTGCCAGCCATCCGCTTCATGTGTGCCGCAAATCTGAAACGGTGCGCCGTGAAGCTCTCTGCGCATGGCCTCGGGTTCGTCGTGATTGCCGGGAATGCACAGTACCGGTTTCTTGAGATTACCGAAGATGCTGCGGAAACGAAGATAACCGGAGGCGTCGTCCTGCACCAGATCGCCGGTGACCAACACCGCGGAATAGTCCGGAACGCGTGCAAACGCATCGTCGAGCACCGCGTGCAAACTCGAATCGGTTTCTACTCCGCGCAGCCGCCCGTTGGCGCTGCCGTAGAGGTGTGGGTCGGTGATTTGTAGAATTTGCATGGCTGAAATGGTAGCAAAGCACCCTTGCGCCGACGGTGAACTGGGTCATGGCGGCGTTCATACGCGTTATACATAAACAGACTACATTTGTGTGAACGCGTTCCGTCGTCAATTCGCGACCCACATCCCGGTTTGCCGACGAGGGTCGCATCGGGGACAATACGCGGCCTGTCTCCCGTCACACTTGTTAAATAAGCACACCCCTCATGCCCACCCGCCGTGACCTTGCCAACGCCATTCGTGCCCTAGCGATGGATGCCGTCCAGAAGGCCAATTCGGGCCATCCGGGCGCGCCCATGGGGATGGCGGACATCGCCGAAGTGCTGTGGCGGGATGTACTTAAGTTCAATCCCGGCAATCCGAACTGGTGGGACCGCGACCGTTTCGTGCTTTCGAATGGCCATGCCTCCATGTTGCTGTACTCGGTGCTGCACCTCACGGGCTATCCCTTGCCGATGGAGGAGATCAAGAATTTTCGCCAGTTCGGCTCCAAGACCGCGGGCCATCCCGAGCGTGAAGTGCATCTCGGGATCGAGACCACGACCGGGCCGCTGGGCCAAGGATTCGCCAACGGCGTTGGCATGGCGTTGGCCGAGCGTTCTCTCGCGGCCACGTTCAACCGGCCCGGCCACACCATCATCGATCATCACACGTATGTCTTTCTCGGCGACGGCTGCATGATGGAAGGGATCTCGCATGAGGTCGCTTCGTTTGCCGGCGTGCAGAAGCTCGGCAAGCTCATTTTGGTGTACGACGACAACGGCATCTCCATCGACGGCAAGGTGGTGGGCTGGTTCGGCGACGACACAGCCGAGCGCTTCGAGGCCTATGGCTGGCATGTGCTGCCCCACGTTAACGGCCAAAGCAGCGATGCCGTCGCGGCCGCGTTGGCCGCGGCGCGCGCGGAAACCGGCCGGCCGTCGCTGATTTGCGCGAAGACGACCATCGGCTGGGGAGCGCCCAACAAACAGGGCACGGCTTCCATGCACGGCGAAGCCATGGGCAACGAAGAGATCGCCGCCACCCGCCTCAACTTGGGGTGGACCTCCCCGCCTTTTGAAATACCGGCTGACATTCGAGCCGCCTGGGACATGCGCGACAAGGGAGCGCGCGTGGAACAGGAGTGGCGTACTCGTTTTGCGGCTTACACCGCCGAATTCCCCGCGTTGGCGGCCGAGTTGGAGCGGCGCATGGGGGGTGACTTGCCCAGCGGCTTTGCCGACCTCGTGAATGCCTATATCGGACGGACGCAGGCCGAGAGCAAGGCGCTCGCCACGCGTCAATCGTCGCAGGCGGTATTGAATGCGCTGGGTCCCGCGATGCCCGAGCTATTGGGCGGGTCGGCGGATCTCACGCCGTCGAACGGCACCTGGCGCAAGGATTCGGTGGCGCTGACGCCGGATTCGCCCGGCGGCAACTATGTGCATTTCGGCGTGCGCGAATTCGGCATGTCGGCGATGCTGAACGGCGTCGTCTGCCACGGCGGGTTCATTCCCTACGGCGGCACGTTCCTTACGTTTTCCGACTATGCGCGCAATGCCGTGCGCATGTCCGCGTTGATGCGATTGCGCGTGATCTTCGTGTACACCCACGATTCCATCGGACTCGGCGAAGACGGACCGACGCACCAGCCGATCGAACATTTGGCGAGTCTGCGCGTCATTCCGCAGTTGGACCTGTGGCGGCCCTGCGATGCGGTCGAGACCGCGGTAGCCTGGGGCACGGCGATCGAAAACCGGAATGGCCCGACGTGTTTGGTTTTCACGCGACAGTCGGTGGTGCATGAGGCACGCGACGCGGCCCAGGTCGCGAATATCAGGCGCGGCGGCTATGTGTTGATCGATTCAGCGGGCCCTCCCGAGGTCATCGTGATCGCCACCGGTTCCGAGGTGGGAATCGCCGCCGACGCGGTTCGAACCGTGGCGGGCAAAGGCAAAAGGGTTCGATTGGTTTCCATGCCGAGCACCAACACTTTCGACACCCAAGACGATGCGTACAAACAAAGCGTGCTGCCGGCGTCGGTTACCCGGCGAGTGGCGGTCGAGGCCGGCGTGACAGCATCTTGGTGGCACTACGTCGGCCTGCAAGGCGAGATCGTCGGCATCAATCACTTTGGCGCGTCGGCGCCGGCGAAGGATCTGTTCAAAGCCTACGGGTTTACGTCGGAGCATGTCGTCGAGGCGATCGAGAAAGTACTGGCCTCGGCCGGTGCATAATGCTCGCGTAACAATTTTCGGACGGGGTCGATTCGACCCCGTTAATAGTTGCGCGAAAGCGCATGGGAGAGGCGATGGCAATCAAAGTGGCTGTCAACGGTTATGGGCGCATCGGCCGCAATATCATGCGCGCGCTGTACGAGGGTAAACACGCGGGCGAGATCAAGGTCGTCGCGATCAACGACTTAGGCGATGCCAATACCAATGCGCATTTGACGCGTTTCGATACCGTGCACGGCCGCTTCCGCGGCGATGTGCATGTCGACGGCGACTCCATGGTGGTGAACGGCGACCGCATTCGTGTAATCGCGCAGCGCGATCCGGCCAAGCTGCCGTGGGGCGAGCTCGGCGTGGATTTCGTGCTGGAGTGCACCGGCTTGTTCACGAGCAAGGTCAAAGCGTCGGCGCATCTTGCGGCGGGTGCGAAAAAGGTCGTGATTTCCGCGCCGGGCGGCGATGACGTCGACGCGACCATCGTATACGGCGTCAATCACGGTGTGCTCAAGGCCAGCCACACGGTGATCTCGAATGCGTCCTGCACCACCAATTGCCTGGCGCCGCTGGTCAAAGTGCTGCACGAGAAAGTGGGCATTTTAGCGGGCGTGATGAACACGATTCACTCCTACACCAACGATCAGGTGTTGACCGACGTCTACCACACGGATCTGCGCCGCGCGCGATCTGCGACCATGTCGATGATTCCGACCAAGACCGGCGCCGCCGCCGCGGTCGGTCTGGTGCTGCCGGAACTCAAGGGCAAGATCGACGGCTTCGCGATCAGGGTGCCGACGATCAATGTTTCATTGGTCGATTTGAGTTTCACGGCGGCCCGCAAAACGTCGGTCGAGGAAATCCACGGCGCCATCAAGGCGGCCGCCGGTGGCGGCGCGCTGAAGGGCATTCTGGCCTACAACGACGCGCCGCTGGTGTCGGTGGATTTCAATCACGATCCGGCTTCATCGACCTACGATGCCACTCTGACCAAGGTCATCGAGGGGAATCTGGTGAAAGTGTGTGCGTGGTACGACAATGAATGGGGTTTTTCGAACCGCATGCTCGACACCACCGTGGCCTGGTCGAAAGCGCCTTGAGCGTTAAAATCATAAAAATGTTGAGTCTGGATCTCAGCGGCAAGCGCGTGCTGATCCGTGAAGATTTGAACGTGCCGATTCAGGATGGGGTGGTGAGAAGCGATGCGCGGATTCGCGCGGCGCTGCCGACCATTCAGGCGGCGCTGACGGCGAGAGCGCGCGTGCTGGTGATGTCGCATCTTGGCAGGCCCGAGGAAGGCAAGTACGCGGAGGAGTTTTCGCTCGCTCCCGTGGCCAGGCGTCTGGCGCAGTTGTTGGGGGTGCCGGTGCCGCTCAAGAAGGACTGGCTGGGCGGCGTGGACGTTCACCCCGGGGAGGTCGTGCTGCTCGAGAACGTGCGCTTCAACAAGGGCGAAAAGAAGGACGCGGACGATCTGGCACAGAAAATGGCGGCACTGTGCGACGTCTATGTCATGGATGCGTTCGGCACGGCGCACCGCGCCGAAGCCAGCACTCACGGGGTCGCGAAGTACGCGCCGGTGGCGTGTGCCGGCCCCCTCTTGGTCAGCGAACTGTCGGCACTGGAGACAGCGCTCGAGAAGCCCGCGCGGCCGCTGCTCGCCATCGTTGCCGGCTCCAAGGTGTCGACCAAACTCACGGTACTAGAATCCTTGCTGGGCAAGGTCGATCAGATGATCGTGGGGGGCGGAATCACCAATACCTTTCTCGCGGCTTTGGGCTTCAATGTCGGCAAGTCCTTATATGAGCCCGCTATGCTGGACATTTGCAGGCGCTTGCTCGAGCAGTCGAGCAAGCGCGGCATCGTCATTCCGATGCCGACCGATGTGGTGGTCGCCACTCAGTTTTCCGCGAAGGCGGAGGCCGATGTGAAGTCGGTCGGGGCGGTTTCGGACGATGAGATGATCCTCGATATCGGGCCGGATTCGGCCGAAGCGATGAGCGCGCTCATCGCGTCCGCGGGCACGATTCTCTGGAATGGACCGGTCGGGGTGTTCGAGTTCGAGCAATTCGGCGAAGGGACCCGCACCCTCGCCACGGCGATTGCGCGCAGTAAGGCGTTTTCGCTGGCCGGCGGCGGCGACACGCTCGCGGCCATCGAGAAATACGGCATCGAGGATAGTATTTCCTATATATCGACGGGCGGCGGCGCCTTCCTGGAGTTTGTCGAAGGCAAAAAACTCCCCGCGGTGGAAATTCTGGAGCAGCGCGCCGCATGAGTGCCGTGCTACGACGCACCAAGATAGTCGCGACCTTGGGTCCCGCCACGGACGACCCGGCGATATTGTCCGACATGGTGCGCGCCGGCGTCGATGTGGTGCGCCTGAATTTTTCGCATGGCGCCCTCGCCGATCATGCGCGCCGGATCGAGCTGGTGCGCGAAGCCGCTCGTCAGGCGGGCCGCTACGTGGGTGTGCTCGGCGATCTACAAGGGCCAAAAATCCGCATCGACCGCTTCAAGGCCGGCAAGGTGCAGCTCGCCGACGGCGCCGAGTTCACGCTGGACGCGGCGCTCGGCGTCGACGCGGGCACCGAACAGAGCGTAGGAATCGCGTACAAAAGATTACCGATGGATGTGTTTGCCGGCGATGTTTTGTTGCTGAACGATGGGCAGATCAGCTTGCAGGTTCTGAGCACCGAGGGTCCGCGCATCAAGACGCGGGTGCTGGTCGGCGGCGAACTCGGCAACAACAAGGGCATCAACCGTCAGGGCGGCGGCTTATCCGCCGGCGCGCTGACGGATAAGGATCGTGAGGATATCCGCACGGCCGCGGCGCTCAAGGTGGATTATCTCGGTGTTTCTTTTCCGCGAGATGCCGCGGACATGGACGAAGCGCGGACGCTTTTGCGCGACGCGGGCGGCCACGGGTTGCTGGTGGCGAAAATCGAGCGCGCCGAAGCCATCACGAATTTGGCCGCGGTGGTGCGGGCAAGCGATGGGGTGATGGTTGCCCGCGGCGACCTCGGCGTCGAAATGGGTTACGCCGAGCTCGCGGGTCTGCAAAAGCAAATCATCCAGGAAGCGCGCCATCAAAATCGCGTCGTCATCATGGCGACCCAAATGATGGAATCGATGATTACCAATACGATCCCGACTCGGGCCGAAGTGTCGGATGTGGCGAATGCCGTCATGGACGGTACCGATGCCGTCATGCTGTCCGCTGAAACCGCCTCGGGCAAGCATCCGACGAAAGTGGTGGAGGCGATGTCGCAGATCATCGTCGGCGCCGAAAAGTATCAAGTCGCGCATGTGCGGATCAGACAGCGCAACGGCGGCTATTTCGGCCATACGGACGAGGCAATAGCGTCAGCGGTCATGTACACCGCGAATCACTTGCATGTGAAAGCCATCGTCGCGCTCACCGAGTCAGGGTCGACATCGCTGTGGATGTCGCGGGTCCGCTCGGATATACCGATTTATGCCTTTACCCGGCACGAAGCCACGCGTTGCCGAGTGACCCTGTATCGCGGCGTGTACCCGGTCGCCTATGACGTCACGGACAAGGGCGAGGCGTTCTACTTCTCGATATTCCGCTTGCTGCTGGATCTGAAGCTGGTGGAAGAGGGCGATTCCATCATTCTGACCAAGGGCGAATTGAGCGGTGTGTCCGGCGGCACGAACTCCATGCAGATTCTGCACGTCACGCGCAAGCAGCCATGACACCTGAATTTCGCGGCACGGATCGATATATTGCCACCCCCGAATTGATGGCCGCGGTGAACGCCGCCATGGTGCTGTCGCGCCCGCTGCTCATCAAGGGCGAGCCCGGCACCGGCAAGACGTTGCTCGCAAACGAAATCGCCAGATCCTTGAACAAGCCGTTCTACGAGTGGCACATCAAGTCCACCACCAAGGCGTTGCAGGGGCTTTACGAGTACGACGCGGTGTCGCGGCTGCGCGACGGACAACTCGGCGATCCCCGCGTGCACGACATTTCCAA
>PMMB01000234.1 GCA_003165495.1 Gammaproteobacteria bacterium
GCTACACCGATTTCGATTGGCGGCGAGCCGGGTACGCCGCCGGCGACGCCGCCGGTCAATCCCGGCGAGAACAAGAGCACACCGAGCGACAATAAAAAGCCGAAAGGCCCGCAGGAGATTCCTCCAGGCACCGCCAGTGAGCGTAAAGCCGTCAATGATGCCGTCGCGTACATCCGGTCGCTGGCGCAATTGCGCGGCCGCAATGCCGATTGGGCTGAAGCCGCCGTGCGCGGGGCTGCGAGTCTATCCGCGAACGATGCGCTCGAGCAGCACGTTATTGAAATCGTCGCGAAAGATGTACCGGATCTATTGCAGCAGTTGCAGGGACGTAAGGTCAAAGCGGCGGATCACGAATGGCTACTCGACACTCGGGGCGTTGCGGTGCGAAGCATCGTGCCGGACTGGCGCACGCGTGTGCTCCTGATATTGACCCATCCCACCATTGCCTACGGGCTGCTGTTGATTGGCATATACGGCTTGCTGCTCGAGGGTTACAACCCCGGAGCGGTGCTGCCCGGAGTTGTCGGTGCGCTGTCGCTGCTGCTGGGGCTCTACGGTTTGCAACTGCTGGCGGTCAACTACGCGGGGCTCGCTCTCATGGCGCTGGGTATCGGCTTGATCGTCACGGAATTCTTCATGCCGGCATTTGGGTCGCTGGGCGTCGGCGGCCTGGCGGCATTTGTCATCGGTTCCGTCATTCTATTCGACAATCATGCACCGGGGCTGCGAGTGGCGCTGCCGTTGATCGTGGGAATTGCAGTTGCGGGTGGGCTTGTCATTGCAGCCATCGTCTGGCTGGCAGCCCGTGCGCGGCGTCGGCCCCCGAGCACCGGCGTCGAGACGATGATTGGCGCGGCCGTCGAGGCGGTCAGTGATTGCGAGGATAAGTGCGTTGTGCGCTATGGTGGAGAATTGTGGAACGCCCGTAGCGCAAGCCCGCTGCGTGCGGGTCAACAGGCCCGTATAGTCAAAGTTGTGGGGCTGACGCTTTGGGTGGAACCGCAACAATATTAGAAGGAGTCACCGATGATCTTTTCGCTGCCCGTCGTCGTGGTCATTTTGCTAGTGCTGGTCATAAGTTCGATACGCATCCTGAAGGAATACGAGCGCGGCGTGATGTTCACGCTTGGCCGGTTCACCGGAGTTAAGGGCCCCGGCGTGCGGCTGGTACTGCCCGTGATTCAGCAGATGAAGAAGTTGGAACTGCGCACCGTCGTGCTGAATGTGCCGAAGCAGGACGTGATTTCCAGGGACAACGTTTCGGTGAAAGTCAGTGCGGTGGTTTATTTTCGTATCGTCGATCCTGAAAAGGCCATTCTGCAGGTCACCAACCCCTGGGAGGCGACGAGTCAGCTCGCACAGACGACGCTGCGTTCGGTGGCGGGACAACACGAAATGGATGAGATGCTGGCTCAGCGCGATAAGCTCAACGCCGCCATCCAGCATATTCTTGACGCGAATACGGCAGCCTGGGGCATGAAAGTGACCAATGTCGAAATCAAGGATATCGATCTGGATGAGACCATGATCCGCGCGATGGCCCGACAAGCCGAAGCCGAGCGCGGCAGACGCGCCAAGGTGATCCACGCAGAAGGCGAGAAGCAAGCGGCGCAAACACTGGCGGAAGCCGCCAAGATCTTGTCAAGTGAGCCTGCGTCGTTACAGCTGCGTTATCTGCAGACGCTCGCTGACATTTCCGGCGAAAAGAGTTCGACAATCGTGTTCCCGTTGCCCATCGATCTGATCACGCCGCTGCTGCGATCCTTGAAACGCGATTAACGTCCAGTAGACGGCATTGGCAAAATCATTAGCGGTAATCACGGGTGCTTCGAGCGGCATAGGGTCGGCTTTTGCGCGCAAGCTAGCGCCGCATTACGATCTCCTCCTGATTGCGCGTCGCGAAGGTCTCTTGGCAGCGTTGGCGGCTGAACTTGCCGCGAAATACGGCTCGGCCGTCGAAGTGATCGCCGCCGATTTAACTGACGGAACGAAGTTGAGTTTGGTTTCGGACCGAATAGCCGCCGAGCCAGGACTGGCGCTTTTGGTCAACAACGCCGGATTCGGGATGAGGGGTGCGTTCTGGGAAGCCGACCTCGGCATTCTAGAAAAAATGCAGCGCTTACATGTTATGGCGACCGTCCGGCTCAGCCATGCTGCGCTTCGCGCCATGGTGGCGCGGGATCGCGGGGCAATCATCAACGTGGCTTCGGTTTCCGCTTTCGTGCGAAGCGCCGGCAGCGTAAGTTATGGCGCGACCAAGAGCTGGCTCGCCGCCTTTACGGAGGGACTTTATCTTGACTTGAAGAGAGCGAATTCAGCGGTGAAGGTTCAAGCCCTTTGTCCCGGATACACGTATTCGGGGTTCCATGACATCATGAGCGTGGACAGGCATGCGTTGGCTCCGTCGTCCTTTTGGATGACTGCCGACGAGGTGGTGGACAATTCCCTGAAGGCGCTATCTCGCGGAAAGCTCGTTGTCATTCCCGGATGGCGGTACAAAGTTATCGTTTCCGTGCTTACGAAGTTGCCGACGTCGATGAGACTCTTGTTGGAGTCGGGCAGGACGAGTCGTAAGCGCTGATTCGCGGGGATGGACCACTGATGCGATAGAGGAGTTGTCGGATGCCTCGCTTCCATAGTCACCGCCGTCTTGGGATGTATGTGTTGGTCGCTTCAGGAATGTGCACGGTCGCGGGAGCCCATGCCAAGGAGAAACCTACGGGCGCTCCGGGCTGCGCTCACGAAAGTCCGCAGCAGTGTGTCACCGCGGCGCTGGAAGCGATGGGGGGCCGCGAACGCTTGCAACAACTGGCGAGCGTACGTCTTCAGACCGTCGGACACACGCTGCTGACGGAGCAATCCTATCGGCAGGCGCCGTTCATCACTGCCTATGAGCGCGACAATATCACTATGGACTTGGTCAACCAACGGCTGCTCAAGGAAACAAAACTGACATGGCCGCAATCCGATCCCAATCAATCCGACTCCGACACCACTTTGATTGCCGGCCTCGACGGTGGCGTGTACCAGACCCGGTTCGGCGATTCGCCTTGTTCTCTCGGCGATCTGGACGCGGCCCTGGAAGCGCTGGCTTTGGGTCCGGCGCGCGTTTTGCTGACGGCTGCCGCTGCGTCCGATCTGCACTTTGAGCCGGCGGAGATTCTTCGCTCGACTTCCCATGCCGTTGTGGCTTTCAGCTGGCGGCATATTCCGGTGCGAGTATTGCTCAATCCATTCAACCATCTACCCGACGCCGTTGAGACCACTCAGGCGTTTCACGATTTCTGGTACTTCTGGGGCGACGTGCGGCAACGAATTTATTTCGACAATTGGAAGTTGGTTGAGGGTGTTACTTACCCGACGAACTGGGTCGAGGAGCGAAATGGTGTCGTCTGGAGTTCAACGCAGTCGCTCATTGTGGAATTCGATGTTCAGATGGACGAGAAGATCTTTGACATGAACGCGGGAGCCGTCAAGCAGAGCGCAGCGTCGCCGGGCTGGAACCGGCCGTTCAGCGTCAAGCGGGCCACTTCCCTGGCGCCAGGGATCGATCTGTTTGCTGGTTCGTGGAACGCGACCGTTGTGAAGGAGCCCGATGGAATCGTCATTCTCGAAGCGCCAATTTCTGGCCTATACACTCAGGGCGTGATCAAGGAAGCGCGGAAGCGCCACCCGGGCATGCCGATCAACGCCATCCTATCGACCTCGGATTCCTGGCCGCACACCGGCGGTGTGCGGCAGGCCGTGGCCCTTGGCCTGCCTGTTTACATCCTAGATCTGAACCAGCCCTTGCTCGACAGGATGATGACCGCTCCTCACACGATAGAGCCCGATGCACTGCAGAAATCGAAGAATTTCAAAGGGCCGCATTGGAAAATCGTGGCAAACAAGCAGGAGATTGGCCGCGGCGCAAATCGGATGGAACTTTATCCCTTGCGCGGCGCATCCACCGAACGGCAATACATGGTCTATTTTCCGGAGCACCATCTGTTGTACGCGAGTGACACGCTGGCATTGAACGATGACGGCACTCTCTTCGACCCCGAATTGATGTACGAAGTATCGCAAGCCGTGAAGCGCGAAAACCTTATCGTCGATACCGTCTTCGCCATGCACCAGGGTCCGATGCCGTGGGAAAAAGTGATTGCAATGATCGAGAAGTCGCGGCTCACGCAGCCTTGACCGCCTTCAAGTGTCCCGGGCGAAGTTCACCGCGCTTCAGCACGACCACCAGTTGACGCCAGTTGTCGATGAAATGCCGGGCGCGCTCCGGGCCGATGCGGTGCACGATCACGGAATTAAGAGATCCCTCCATGGCCTCGAGTTCTCGCTGCGCCAGATCGAGATACCAGTCGTGGCGGTCGCGAATTTCCACGGCGTTGAATCCGGCAGCGCGCAGCGCCTCCGCGCTCTCGGCGAGCGTCGCCATGTTGTAGGCGATGCCTTCGAGGCGGAAGTATTCCATCATCTCCGCCGAATATCCCGCTGTACCGCCGCGCAACCAGTCGCTGGCAAGGAATCGTCCTCCGGGGCGTAGCACGCGTAGAACCTCGGCAAAGATGGCTGGTTTGTCGGGAATCTGCACCAGTGAGTCTTTCGAAAAGACTACATCGAAACTGGCGTCGGCAAACGGCAGCGGGCCGCCGTCTACCTGCAGTCCTCGAATGCGGCCGGTCATCCCCGCTCGCTCGATGCGTGCCTGCATGCCAGCCAGCAGCGAGGGGTCGACATCGATGCCGACCACCGAGGCTGCGTGGTATTCCCTCACCAAGAGCTCGTCGATGGCGCCCAAGCCGCAGCCCACATCGAGTAGCGTACAGCCGGTGATGTCGCTGCCCTCGAGCAGGCGCGCGACCTCCGCGGCTCCGCCCGGCGACAAAAATCCGTCGCCCCAAATGATTTGCAGCAGCGCCTGCATGCCGTCGTCGTACTCGCCAGGTTCGCTGGGCTGACCAATCTTCGCCGGCTCGATCGTATTCATTTCGCGTTGAGCTCGATCAGCAGCGAATTCGCGCCATACACTTTATCGAGCGCTTCGCGGATGATCGCCGGATGCACGGCGATCGCGCGATTATTCGCAGCATTGAACCAGTAGTGACCGGCAATCGAGTGAATGTTGCCGTCGAACATCAAGCCGACGATTTTACCGTCGGTATCGATCAAGGGGCTGCCCGAGTTTCCGCCGACGATGTCGCTGTTGGTCGAGATGCAGAATGGCGTCCGCATATCGAGTCGCTCCTTCACCTTCATCCAGCTGGCGGGTATCTTGAAGGGTGATGCGCCGGTCGCGCGCTCGAAGGCGCGGCCCAGATGCGTGAACGGTTCGACGGACGCGCCGTTTTCGACCCACCCCTGCACCGTGCCATAATTGATGCGCAGCGTGAAAGTCGCATCGGGATATACATTCGTGCCGTAGGCTTTGAATCGCGCCGCTGCGATTCTTGCCGCCGCCGCGGCAATCGGCGCTTCCACTTCGTCTTCGTATCGCCTGCGGATGGCGCGTGCGTCGGCATCGATCGCGCGCGCGAGCGTGATCATCGGATCGAGCGATGCGTCCACCGCCGCTTTGCCGCCTTGCCACAATTGCTTGCGCACCTCCGCGTCGTCGAGTTTGGTCTCGGCAACGAGCCGCGTGGCCATCGAATCGGGTGATTCCTTGGACAGCAATCTGCGTACCAACGGATGATCCGGGCCCAGCCATTCGCGCATGCGTTC